>NZ_JBHMIM010000054.1:0-45377 GCF_048060115.1 Micromonospora sp. LOL_023 | reverse complement strand
GAGGGCGGACTCTGTAATGGCAAGCGCGCGCTGCAGAAGCGGGATTGCCTCGGCCGCCCGGCCAAGATCCCGGTACACAGCCGCTAAGTTGCTGAGACGGATGGCAGTGTCGGGATGATCGGGTCCGAGGGCGGACTCTGTAATGGCAAGCGCGCGCTGCAGAAGCGGGATTGCCTCGGCCGCCCGGCCAAGATCCCTATACGCAGCCGCCAGATTGCTCAGCCTTGCACCATAATCAGGATGATCTCCTCCGAGCGTGGATTCGCTGATGCTTACCGCACGTTGCAGCAGCGGAATTGCTTCCGAAGCGCGACCTAGGGCGTGGAGGGTAACTGCGAGATTGCTAAGCCTCGTAGCAACATCGGGATGATGATCACCGAATATTTCCTGGCTCACAAGTAAGGCGCGCTCCTCGAGCGGAAGTGCCTCGGATTCCCGTCCCAAGGAATAGAGGATAGCCGCAAGATTTCCAAGTCGAATCGCTACCTGAGGATGATGCTCGCCGAAAGCTGTAACAGTGCTCTCGAGTGCTCGGCGTTCTAAGGGCAAAGCTTCGCTTGCCTTGCCCATTGAATAGAACGCCGTTGCTAGGTCGCTGAGGCGTTCGGCGACTTCTGGGTGATCGGGCCCTAACGCAGCTTCACTGATTGTCATCGCTCGTTGCAGGAGGGGAATCGCTTCCGAGGTGCGTCCCTGGTCTCTGTACGCCGTTGCTAGGTCGCTGAGGCGTTCGGCGACTTCTGGGTGATCGGGCCCTAACGCAGCTTCCGCCTCAGTCAATAGTAGATTCTTTTGTTCGATGTCTCCGTGTGCCGAATCAAACCTTCCGTGGTTGTAGGCAACGATGTCTCTGCCGACGAAGACCGCCGACGAACCGGTGTTGACGAAACCGTAGTTCACTGAGGCGGCTACGGATCGGTCACCGGAGGCCGCTATCCTTGGCGTTGATCGATCATCTGGCATGAAATTGTTTGACTCCCTTCCGCATTTATCAGTGGGTACCCCCCCACTCGTACCGATCGCAACCGTTGCCGCGACGAGCATCAACCCGACCTCGTCGTCGACCACCCCAGCATCTACCACCGACACTAGCTGTGGCCGCTACCCGACCGCCGCCACCAGCGACCAGAGCAGGACGCTCGCTCACGATACTGACTGTGATCAAAGCAGCACAGGGACGATCATCCAGTAGCCCATCCGCTCATCGGCAGATCAGCACGTCGAGGAAACGGCCGACTCAGCAACACCCGTCACGCAACGTCACCAACTTTGACCGTCGCCATGCCGCGGGGTCAGCTGCCGTGCGTAGGTCGAGACCGACCGACGTCCAATGCATCGACGCGGTCGACACCGACGGCACCGTCTACGTCCTCACCCGCATGCCGGGAACCGCCGAAGGCCTTGTCGCGACCGTCGTCGACCCCTGCGACAACGGAGCCATCACCCTGCTCCGCCGCCTGATCGCCCCCACCTACCCCGGCGGCGGCACCAACCCCTTACCCCCGCCACACCACCGATCCGCACTCGCGGCCCGAAGCACGGCGTCACCGGCGGTCGACACACCATCTCCGCCGCCCGCCCTCACTGGCTTGTCGCCCACACGAGCCGGTCGCGGACCGAAGCCGCCGCGCGGGAAGCCTCCGCATCGAACTCTCACGTCAGGAACATCCCATGTCTGATACGGCAACCCAACACGCCTTCGACGTCGGCAACCGCGCGTACCAACGCCTGCTGGCGATCGCCCCCGAGCACCTCGACGTCGCTGTATGGTCGCCGCTGGCCCGGCCGACAGCGCCGCGACCTGTCTGATCCTGTTCGATCGAGCACACCGTTGTCTGGTGGCCGTCGGTCCATTCACTACACAACAGGATGCGGATGACTGGAAGCCGCAACCCGATCAGCAGGCATCCCGGTCCGCGATTACGCTCCGGCCAGCGCCGTGCGACGGCGGTTAGCGGCCGACAGCACACCGGATGACGGGCGGGGCACTTCGCGGTGCCCCGCCTGCCCGAGTGAGAACGGTGGCCCTTTTTTGTTCGCACCGGCTGCTTCCGCGGTCGCGGTGACCGCGTCCGGTCGAGGCTCGCGAACCTATGTTCGTCCGCGCACGCTCGGCCGGCGAAAGCCGGGAGGCAGGTTACGGCGGACGGTTCGCTCCGTCCGGCCGATCCGCCGTGCGATCTCGTCGTACCCCATCCGCGGGTCGACGTCGAGCCAGTAGGCGACGGCGGCGGCTGTCTCGCCCGGGACCTCGGGCGGCTCGCCGTCGTCTCCTGGCGTCGGCGGGTCGTCGTCGGCCGGTGTTGGTGGCTCGTCGCCACCGTCCGCCCGGGCCTGGGGAGCGTGCGGCGGCGGCTCGGGATCGGTGGGAGTCGCGCCCACGGCCGTTGGCGTTGACCCGTCCGGACCGGATCGCGGTGGCTGCGCGCCGTCGCCAGTGTGCTCTTCTGCCGGCTCGGCGGACGGCGTGGGCTGACCGTGGGCGGGAAGGTCGTCGGTGGCTGGCCGGTCCCGCTCGGAATCGGCGGTTGTACGCGGCGTCGGTTCGACGTACGGGTCGCCCGGTGGCTCGTCCGGGCGGGGGAGCGGCTCCGTTGCGGGGCTGGGGCGCCCGGCTCGTGTGCGCCATCGGCCGAGGCGTACCTGCACGGGTCGCTTCGCTGGGGTGGCGATCCGTGTGGGAGTGAGGTCGGCGGCGATGAGGTTGGTGAGGCCGTCGTAGTCGGCGGTGTTCGCCAGGCGAGCGGCGATCTGGTCGAGGTCGTAGACGTGCACGGCGATCGTGGCGGTGGTCGGGTCGACCGTCGCCGCGATCTTGCGGCGGAGGACCTTCGCGATCGCGGCGTCACGCCGCTCGCGGCGTCGTGCGGCGCGTGCCGCGTCGAGTGACCCGTAGAGGCCGAGCCCTGGGTCGGTCTTGGCCATCGACCGGGCGCGGTGGGTGATCAGGGGGTGGCGCAGCCAGTGCCCGACGATCTCGTAGGCCGGTGTGGTCGGCGGAAGCGCGCCGATGGCCCGCAGCCGGTCCCGTCGCACGTTCTCGACGTGCATCAACCAGACCAGGTACCCGAGCAGCGACATGCCGGCGAAGAAGCCACCGAGGAGGTGGTTGTCGTGGGCCAGCCAGTTGAACGTGACCGCGCCGGCCGCGATGGCGGCTGACAGGATCCGGGAGGCGATAGCGCGCTCTCCCAGCCGGCGTCGCACGTCCGCGTTGGCCATCACCACGACGCCGCCCAGTTCCAGCGCGCCGACCGCGGGGATCGCAAGGAGCAGGTGGATGTCGAGCTTCTGCGTCGCTCCCGTGACCTGCCCGGTGAGGGCCACGAGCAGCACGACGACGTAGAAGACCGCCCGCATCTGCCCGGCGCGGCGGACAGCCTGCTCTAGTTGCGTGTCGGGCTGCTCCTCGACCGGTGGACCGTTTCGGGTGGGCGGAGCCCCGGCGGGGGCCTGCCGGACGGGAGCCGGCGGGTGCCAGGTGGTGCCGTTGGCCCGGCCCGGACCCATGTAGCTGTCGATCATGGCGGGGCCTTGCCCTCCCCGCCCACGCGGGGGCCGCGCTGCAGCCGGTTCACCAACGCGCGGGCCAGGGCGGTCGTCTCGTCGCTGGCCTCGGTGTCGATCTCGTCGAGGGACCGGGCGAGCTGACGCTGCAGGTCGCGGATCGCCGCGGGGTCGCCGAGCGCCGCGTGGGCGCGCATGGCAGCCTGGTACAGCGTCTCGGCGTAGGGGCTGTGCCCGATCGCGGTGGTGAGGACGGCGAGCGCGTCGGCGGGTTGGTCGTCGAGTTCCTCGGCCAGCGCGAGGGCGGCGTCGACTGCCTGCCGCTGCACGGCCTCCCGGTACGGCTCGATCCACTCGTACTCTTTGCTGTCGGCGAGCGGACCTTGGTAGGCGTTGACGGCGCGACGCAGCGCGGAGGTCCGGTCGGCGGGGTCGGCGGCCCTGTTCGCCTCGTCGAGGGCGTCGCTCATCCGCCACAGGTCCACGTCGACGGTGTCGCGGTGCAGGATGTACCGGCGGCCGGGGTGGGACAGGTAGGTGGCGGGGCCGCCGGTGCGTTTGAGGACCCGGCGCAGGTTGTAGACGTAGGTGTGCAGCCGGTGCGGGGCCTTGCTGCTCGTGGCCTCCGGCAGCAGGTCTTCCAGGATCGCCTCCTGGCTCGTGGTACCTCCCCGGGCGGCCAGGTAGACCAGTAGTTCCAGGGACTTGCCACGCAACGGCTGTGTGGTGTCGATGTCGACGACGTGGGCGTCCCCGAGCACTCGGACCTCGACCCGCCCGGTTGCGGCGTCGTCGCCGTCGTCGGGTGGGGCGGTGGCGTGCTTTTCGGGTTCGACGCGGTCGTCGTCGGCGGGTGATTCGACGACCGCGCCGTCATCGGGTCGATGATCGGGGGGTGAGGTGGTGGCTGGTGCGTCGTCGGGCTCGGTCGGATCGGTGGGCGGGGCGGTCTCGTCGTCGTTGTGGACCGTCGCGTTGCCGACGTCGGCCGGCTCGGCGTCGGGGGTGGGCGGTGCCGCACGCTCGGCGGGTGCCGGTGGCTGGGGTTCGCCGGTGTGAGACTCGGCGAGAACTCGCAACAGGTCGGCGGCCTCGGTCGGGTCGATGACGGTGAGGCGGCCGACGTCGGCGGGATGCCGGCCGTGCCGGTTCGCGTCGCCTTCGGCGGGGCTGGTGACACCGTCGTCGGCCACGACGACGGTGTCACCGTCGGGCCAGGCGCCGAGCAGGATTCCGTGGATGTCGAGGCGCTGGCCCTGGGCGAGCAGCGCGGCGATGCGGGCGCGTTCGTGGGCGGCGGTGGTGTCGGCGATGAGCACCAGCGGCGGCAGGGGTTCGGCCATCGGGTCCGCGTCCCGCAGGCCGGTGATGGTGTCGACCTCGTAGTCGAAGCACACCCGGGTGCGGTGCAGGGTCTGCTCCTCGAGGAACATCAGGGCGTCGGTGAGCCCGCCGGTGACGGTCAGCCGGGGCGTGTCCGGCACGGTGACGGCGGCGGCACCCAGCAGGGTGGCGAGGGTGCCGGAGGGGATGACGACGTAGCCGCGCCCGTTGGGCTCGTCGAGCCCTCCGGCCGCGAGGGCGGACACCAGGAAGCCTCGCGCCGCCGCCTCGGCGCCCGGTCCGGTCAGACCGAGTCCGGCGGGTGGCCAGACCTCCATCACCGGGCTGGCCAGCGCGGGCGTGACCGGCTCCGGCGGGGTCGCCGTCTGGGCGGCTGCGGGCACGCCGTCGGTCGCGTCCGGCTCGTCCGCGTCGGGATGCGTGATGAGTTCGTCGAGTGGAGTGTCCGCGACCGCCTCCCGGGTCGGCGTCGGGCGGCGCAGGCCGCGACGGATCCGGGTGACCACCTCGGGCATCGGCTCGACAGTCGGGTCATCCAGGCGCAGCCGGGCAGCGGGCGGCCGAGGGGCGTAGCGGCGACGGCGGTGCGCCCAGACGAGCGCGACGGCTCCGAGGATCGCGGCGACAAGTCCCAGGTCCAGCCAACTGCCGGTGCCGATCAAGACACCCGGCGATGGTTCCGGCCCCGGAGGGGGAGCCTGCTGTTCGGACGGCGTCTCGGGGGTGGCCGCCGCAGTTCCAGCCGTTGGTGAGGGATCAGGCGCGGCGGGGGCGGCCGGCGGCTCGGGTTCCACCACGCCGTCATCACCGTCACGGACCGCAGCGGTGGAACTGGGGGACGGGTTCGCGGATGGTGGCTGGTCGGTGTACGGGGGCTGTGTCGACGCTGGAGGGGCGGTAGCGGGTGCTGGCTGGTGCGGTCCCGTGGCGTCGGGGTCGGCAGGTGGCGGTCCGGTCCGTGACGGCGCGCCGGCTGGTGGTGTGGCGTCGTCGGGCAGTTCTAGGGTCCAGCCGGGGTAGATCAGGTTCGGGTTCGTGAGCGTGCCGCCGACGTCGCTGAAGTGGGTGCCCCGGTTCAGGGCGAAGATCTCGGGCCACCTGTTGGCATCACCGAGCCACTCTTGTGCGATCGCCGACAGGGTGTCGCCATGTTTCACCTCGCAGGTGTAGGTCTGCCCGGCCGAGACGAGCGTCATCTGGCCGGCCACCAGCTGGGCTGACACGGTCTCTCCCGCCGCGGTGGGGGTGAGCCGCGCGAGGGTCGCCGGCTGCTCAGCTCGGACACGGAGAGGTTCCGCGAACACCGCTGCCGAGGTGGTGTTGGAGATGGTGTTCGCCGCCGGAGCGGTCGACACGGTGACGCTGGTGCTGTGACCGGTCGCCTCGGCGGCCCGGGTCAGGGTCGGCGCGGCCTGGGCCGCGGTGGCGAGGACGCCGCCGGTGATCGCGGCGACCAGGAGTGCGGCGAGTCCCCTGGCGGGCGCGATGGCGGCGGGCTGGGGGAGGCGGATACCCGCCACCGTCTCGAAGAGCTCCGCGATCAGTGACCAGACCCACGCCGCCCAGGCCACCCAGAGTAGGCACACGATGAGGTTGCCGAGCATGGTGTCGGTCAGTGGCGAGGTCAGGGCCGTGCCGATGTCCTGCATGGTGGGGACCTGGGCGGGTAGAGGCCAGCCGACGTAGCGGATCAGTGCGTACGGAACGCCGGCGGTGAGCAGGACCAGGAGCGCGAGTCCGGCCAGCCTGCGGGCCGTGGCGGCGAGGAATGCGAACACTGGTGCTCCCGGTCGTGCGAGGGGGTTCGGTCAGAGGGGTGCGGTGACGCCGGTCAGCGGGGTGGCGGTCGCCGTCGCCGATACGGGCAGGCTGGTGATACCGACGAGGTGCAGAAGTTGGGTCTGCCGGGTGCCGGTGATGGTCACGGTGACGGTGGTGGTGGTGGCGGACACCGTGACCTGACCGGCGCCGGTCTGCTGGGCGAACGCCCTCGCCGCGGCGGCGGCCTGCGCGGGTTGGAGTTGGACGGTGCCGTTGGCGCGGTAGGTGGCGAGGTCGATCTCGCGGGCACCGGCCCGGGCGGCGGCCTGGGCGACATCGAGCATCCGCACCTTGTCGGACATGCCCAGACCGAGGTCGAGGACCAGGCCGGCGAGGATCAAGACGACAACGACGCCGACGATCGTCCACGGGGTGGTCTGACCCTGGTCATTTCGCGACGCGTTCTGCAGCGCGGTACGCAGGCGCTTCATGGTGTCGACCCGATGTACCGGTCGACGGGCTGCGACGCCGTGCTCGACAACGTCACCGACCCGGGTAGACCCAGGCCGAACAGGTCTTCCAGGTGAACGGTGCACACTACGGTGACGGACACCTGACCGCCCGGGGCCAGGCCGCCGGTGCTGACCGACGTGCTGTGAGGTTGGCACGTCATGGCCCGGCCCTGCAGGGTCGCTGCGGCGGCGTCTCGTCCACCGGCCACCGCGCCGGCGGGAGTCCGAGCGAGGGACGCCTGGCGAGCAGCGGCCGCAGCCGCAGCGTGCACGTCATTGTCGGCCGAGGCGAGCCGCAGGCAGGCGACGATGGCCAGAGCGGCGAGGACCATCAATGGCACGTAGGTCAGCGCGATCTCGGTGGATACCGACCCCTCATCCTCCCGCAACCTGACGAAGCGGCGAGTGCGTAGACGATCGGGGCCCGCTGGCACCCGCGTTCTTCTCACCGGTGGCCTCCTCTGGACAGACCGAGTCCCAGCGTGTCGAGGTCGGGGCGGAACCGTTCGACCGGCGCGGCCACCGTGGTCGACACGCCGAGGGTGAGGAACGGCACGACCTGGGGTGCGGCGGCGCTGATGCGGACGGTGGCGGTGTCGGCGGTGCGGGTCACCTGGATCTGCCGGTCGCTGACCAGAGTGCCGGCGATCTGGGTGAGCACGGCGTCGGCGTCGGCCTGGCCCGCCGCGACAGTGCCGCCCTGCACCCGGGTGGTCTGCAGCGCGTGGTGGGCCGCGTGCTGCACGGCCAACTGCGCCAGGCCCCAGGTCGCGAACTGCACCCCCAGCAGGACCAGCAACATGAGCAGCGGGGCGTAGAGCACCACCTCGGTGGTGGTCGAGCCACGGTCACCACCAGGGCGGCGTCGGCGTCGGGGCGGGTGTGTGGCGGCCATCGTCACAGGGTGATGCCGGTGATCTTCGTGATGATCTTGGACTGGAAGATCGCGTACACCCCGGCGACGAGCAGCACGAGGAACGCGATCCACAGGACCTTCTCGGTGGTTTCGGAACCACGGTCGCCGTCCTCGCATATTTCCCGCATCCGGTCGGTCAGCGCGAGGCGGACGATGGTCAGCATGGCGAATGCTCTGGTCATTGGACTGCTCCCGGGGTTGTTGTGGGTGGAGGAGGCTGTTCGCGTACGACGGCAGACCGTCGGTCCATGAGCTGTTCCACGATGTGTCCACGCGGCCTGCCGCCCAGGGCGGAAGTGATGGGCAGGGCCGGCCTGTCACGTCGCCGCCGTGGGCCGAAGACGGTCGGGATTGCCGACATCGGGTGATCTTCGAGACGAGCGGGCGGAACAAACCCGCTGATGGATTGATGTCTGTCGTGCGATGCGGCAGGCGGGCCGACCACACCCGGGCATGGGGCCTGGGTCCGGTGTGCGGCCGGCGCTCCCGCTGTGGGCGCGCGCACCCGCTGACCGGCGACGTCGCTGGGCCAGCGCGAACCGCTGATCGGCGTGGGGTCACCGGCGTCGCACCAGCGGGACCATCGACCGGATCGCTGTCGCCGTAGGGTGTCCGGATGGACATCCCTGGTCTCGGATCGGTCATCGAGGACGTCGACGGGCGGTACCGCGGCGAGCCTGTCACCGTGCCGGCCCTGGGTGGGGGCACCTGCTCCCTGATGATCGACGGATACGACGACGATCCGGCCAAGGAAGAGTTCCATGCCGCCATCGCCGCGTTCCTCAGCATCGACGAGTCTGTTCTGACCGCCGCGCTGGCGATCTTCGACTACTACCAGGACATCGCGTCCGAGGTCACCGACGGCTCCATGCCGGTGTCGATCTCCCACCCGGACCAGGTCTGGGCGCACATCCGCCCGGTCGAGGTCACCGTCGCGCGGGACAGCTTCCGCGACCGGCACGTGTACGTCGTCGTGGAATGTGACTGCGACTGGGAGCCGGAACATGGACTCCAGATCGTTGTCCAAGCCGGACGGCAGGTCACGAAAGTCGGCCCGTACGACGGCCACTTCACCAACGCCGCCGCCTTCCACCGCGACGACCTCGAAGGCGTCATCTACCACCGGTGGTGACGGGTCCCGTGCGGGTAGCCCTCGCCCACCGTCCACCACCAGTGATCGGCGGACGCCGCCGCCGTCAGTTCCTGAACCCCAGCCATCAACTAGCCTTATCACTGCTTACCTCCCTTCGGTTCCTGCCTGACGAAGCTTCGGAATTGCTGAACCCACGGCTTTCCGGTTAGAACGTGTCGATGGCGGCGACGGCCGGGTAGAGCAGGAAGATCATGTAGCCGATCGCGAGGAGCATCACGGGCATGCTCATGCGTTCGGTGGCGGAGTTGGCTTTGGCTTCGAGGGCGGTTGCCTGGTGGGCGCGCATGGTGGCGGCGCGGATGCCGAGTGAGGTGCGGATGCGGGCGCCTTCGGCGCCGGCGAGCCCCATGGTCGCGGCGAGTTCCTGCAGCTCGATGACGCCGGTTTCCTCACCGAGTTGGCCGAGGGACTGCCAGGGTGGGATCCGCAGCAGCCGGGCGGTGGCGACCGTCCGGTTGAGGCGGTTGGCGGCCCAGCCGTTGGTGTCGGCGCAGGCGTCGTCGAGGGCCTGTTCGAGGCCGGCGCCGCCGGCCAGGGAGATGACGACCAGGTCGAGGACCGCGGACAGGGCGTGGCGGAGTTCGTCGCGGCGTCGTTGCGCTTCGGCGTGGACGGTGGTTTCGGCCAGCCACCATCCGCCGGCACCACCGGCGAGGGATGCCCACAGTGGTATCTGCGCGCTGATGGTGGTGCCGGTGGCGGCGAGCAGCGCGATCACGACGGGTGGGAGCAGCAGACCGGCCAGGACGGCGATGGTCTGGTCGGCCAGGTGCGTGGCAGTGGGCCGCTCGAGGACTTCCAGGTCGGCGCGGGTGCGGACGGTCGGGAGCCCGAGTGCCGTCCATGGCCCGGACAGGATCCGGGTGCGCCACGGCAGCGGCTCGCTGGCGGGGGTGGGCGGGCGGCGCAGGGTGTCGAGGGCGTGTGCGAGGGACGGTCGGGCGGGCCACAGGCCGGTGGCGATGAGCAGCAACCCGAGCCCAGCTGCTGCGCCCGCGATGAGGACGTTGCCGTTCATGTCGACGCCGGCCCCGGGTTGGAGCCGTCGAGGATGCGGGGCGGCTGGGGAATGCGGGAGGCGTGGGCCAGCCACCAGAATCCGGCGGCGTAGATGCTGCCGACGGTGAGGAGGACCATCTGCCCGGTGAGGGTGCTGTACGGGGTGAGGAAGCCTCGGTTGAGCACGATGAGGCCGGCGACCATGACCACGCAGGTGCCGGTGATGACCCGCGCCGCGGTCCGGGTGGTGGCCCGAGTGGTGGCGACCCGCATCCGGATCTGCGCCTGCTCGCGGGCGGTGGCGGCCAGGCTGGTCAGGCTCTCGGTGAGCTGGCCGCCGTGGTGGCCGGCGGCCTGTGTCAGGGCGCGTACGACGAGGTCGGCGGTGGGGTCTGCGAGGTCGGCGGCGAACGCGCGCAGCGCGTCGGGTAGTCGCACCCCGCCGCGTACCGCCCCTGCGAGTGCCAGCACCTGGGGGCGGATGGGCTGGGGTGTGACCGGGGCGGTGGCGGTGATGGCCTGCTCCAGACCGGCGGCCGATGACAGGGTGTCGCGCAGCAGCTCGGTCCAGGTGGCGATGGCCTCGATCCGGGCGATCGCGCGGGTGTGTTCCCGGTCAGGGCCGAGGACGCGGGGTAACGCCCATACTCCGGCGGCGGTCAGCAGCGCCGCGACCGGCCAGCGGGTGACCACCGCGGCGGCGAATCCGGCGGTGACGGCCGCGATGAGGCGGGTACGGTCGGGCGATGTCCACGGCCTGCGCGCGCGGGTGGTGGGGGTGCCGGGTGGGCGGCGGCGTAGCCCGTCGGTGATGAGGACGAGGCCGGCGGCGCAGCCTAGACCGAGCAGGATCGGCAGCAGGTTCATGCTCACCACCGGTCCCTGTGCAGGAGGTCGGGGTTCAGGCCGGCGGCGGTGAGCTCGTCGAGGGTGTCGGCGCGGATCGGCGCGCCGGGGATCGCGCGGCGGTCGGGGCCGGGTCGGTAGATCTCGTTGGAGGGGACCTGCGTGCCGTCGGTCTCCAGGACCTGGCGGACGGAGGACACGACGCGGGTCCCGTCGGTGGTGACGTCCAGATGGATGATGAAGTCGACGGCCTGGCCGATGAGTACGTTCGCGGCGTCGAAGGTCAGCGTCTCCGGTGCCTGTATGACGTACATGGCCAACCGCGTCAACGCCTGCTTCGATGAGGAGGCGTGCAGGGTGCACATCGACCCGTCGTTGCCCTGCGACATGGCCAGCAGCATCGGCACCGCCTCTGCGCCGCGGGTCTCACCGACGATGACCCGGTCCGGGCGCATCCGCAGACCCCAGCGCACCATCGTCGACATGTCGATGCCGCCGACGCCTTCGAGGTTCGGCTCGCGCTGCTGAAGCGCGGTGGTGTTCGGGTGGGCGTCGATGTCTTCGTCGAGGCCGAGTTCGTAGGCGTCCTCGACGGTCACGATCCGCTCGAGCGGGCTGATCGCCCCGGCGGCGGCGCGCAGCATGGTGGTCTTGCCGACGCCGACGCCCCCGCAGATCACGATGTTCTTGCGGGCCCGCACCAGCGCCGCGATGAGTTCCCGCAGCCCGACGGTGATCTCTCCCCGCGCCCGGAGGTCCTCCAGGTTCACCCGGTGCAGCGTGTTGCGGCGGATCGACAGGCTGGGCCGCTTCGCCACCGCCATCACGGCGAACAGGCGCTGCCCGCCGGGCAGCCGCAGGGACAGGCCAGGAGAGCCGCGGTCGAAACGGCGCTCCTCCTGCCCGCTGCGCGCCGCCGCTGTCCGTACGAGGGCGACCAGGTCGTCGTCGGAGGCGGCGACCGGCGGCACCCGATGCATCTGCCCGTCGGTGGTGCGGATCCACACGTTGTCGCAGCCGTTGGCGAAGATGTCCTCCACCCGCGGGTCGTCGATCAGCCGTTGCAGGCCGCCCAGTCCGGTGAAGCTGTCACGCAGCGCCCGCGCCAGGGCCGCCTCGGCCTGCGGAGTGAGCGGCACACGGCCGGCCGCGATGTCCTCGCGGGCGTGGGCGAGGAGTTCCTCGGCGATGTAGCCGGCGATCACCGTGTGACGTTCGCTGTCGGGAAGCTGCGCGCCGTGGCCGGCGAGGCGGTCGCTGACCCGGGCCCGCAGCCGCGCCACCACGTCCGGCGCGGCCGTGGCTGTGCCGCCGTTGAGGGCCGGGGCGGTCACCGCGCGACCTCCAGCGCCGCACGGGCCGGCTGCCCGCCTGCGGCGAGGGACGCGGCGAGGGCACGCAAGGCTTGGGCGAGGCGGGTGCGTGTCCACGCCTGTCCCGTCATCCGCCCCGCGAGGACGCCAGCTCCCCACCGGTCGGTGGGCAGCTGCGCCCACACCGGGACGCCGAGACGTCCGCTGATCTCCTGCGGGGTGTAGGCGGACCTGCCGGAGATCGCCAGGCCGACGCGATCCGGTCGTGCCGTGGCGCGTAGCGCCGGCAGGCGGGTGTCCAGATGATCCAGGTACTCCGTCGACCCCGAGGCGACCAGCACGACCGCGTCGGCGGAGCGTAGCAGGCCCGACGCGGGGCTGGCGGCGTAGAGGCGGCCTGCGTCGGCGACCACCACCGGTGCCAACCGCGCGACCACGTCGGGCTGGCCGGACAGGACCGACACGGCACCTGCGGCGGTCTCGGCCGCACCCGGCCCGACGAGGACGTGCAAGCCCAGGGGTATCTGCTGCACGTACGGCGCCGCCCCGCCAGCGTGCCCGCCGTGGCGGGCCGCCGCCGCCAGGGACGCCAGCCCGGGTTCCTGCGCCAGCCCGAACCGCGCCGCGACCACCCCACCCGTCGGGTCGGCCTCCACCAGCAGCCCTGGCCTGCCCGGCCACAACGCCGCCAGCCCCAACGCCGCCGTCGACGCGCCCGGCGCGCCGGACGCCGACGCCACCACCACCAACATCTCCCACGCCTCCTCGAAATCTCACTGGGACGGGCCGAGCTGTACCAGCGTCACGTCGCCCGCGGCGGACGCGACCGCTTCCGCCTCGTCTGCGGCGAGCAGCACCGTCACCAGCTGCGTTCCCACCTGGTCGGCGGCCGCCGTCACCGACACCACCGTGGCCACCGCCCGGCGCACGCCGTCGTCCTGCTGCGGTGCTAGCTGCCCGCCGCCTGCTGGGGCGACCAGCACCACCACCCGCGATCCGGCGGTCAGGCTCGTCGGGGCCCGGCCCGGCGCGACTGGCACCGCGATTACCGCCTCCCCCTCCGCGGGCCACGCCACCGGGCCGACCTGCGCCGACACCAGCAGGCTCCCCGCCACCAACGGCACCGTCGCGGTGCGCCCGACAATCCCGCCGCTGTCCTGAGCGGGGACGAGTGCCAGCCCGGACGGGTTCGCTACCCGCGCCACCCGCAGGTCCGCGTCGGTGATGACCTGCCCGGCGGGCACATCCCGCGCGACGGCGAGGAACTGCTCGTCGATGTGCCGGCGCAGGTCCACCTGCCAGAACGTCACCACCGTCGCCAGGACCAGCAGCACCCCGGCCACGACGCGCCGGCCACTGCGCCGCCCCGGCCGCCGCGTACCGGTGGGTGACGGCGGCAGATCCGCGGTGGAGGTGTTCGCCGCGCGGGGGCGGTCCGTCGTGACGCTCACTGGCTACCTCCGACGATTGCCTGGGACTGCGCCACCCGCACGGACACGGTCGAGGTCGTCGTCAGCGGGGCGAGAGTGCCTCCGTCGCCGGCACCGGACCAGGTGACCGACCACGTCACCGTCGCCTGCAGCTGGAACGCCGATCCCGCCGCGACAGCGGATGATGAGGTGTAGGTATGCCCGCACGGCGAGGACGCCAGCGGGTCCGTGCCCCGCTTCCACGGCTCGCCCGGCCCGGAGCAGGCCAAATCGTCGCTGCCGTCGCCGAATGACCACACCACCTGCGTCGGCGTCGCCGTCGCGGTGACCGACACTCCTGGCACCGACGCCGTGGCGGACCGCGCGCCCCACGTCGCCGGATCCACCCACAGCCACACCGGCACCCGCACCAGCACGAACGGCGCTGCGGCTGGATTCGTGCGGATCTGCGGCGAGGGCAGGCGCAGCCGCGACCGCGCTGTCTGCGCCAACGCCACCAGGTCCACCGTCGGCGCCTGGTCCAGCCACACCGGAGGGTCCTGCGTCCCGAGCCCGTCGGCCACGCAGGTCCACGCATACCAGCCGCCCTGCGGCCCCTTTCCTGGCGGAGGAGGAAGGTCCCCGTCGACCGGCGCCCAGTAGCAGCCGCCGTCACCGCCGCCGCCCGAACCGTCACCGGAACCACCACGGCCCTGGCCGCCACCAGCGGCGTCGCCCTGCCCGCCGGGGGTGCCAGCGCTGACCTCACACTCAGGAGCCGACGGATTCTGTCTACAGTTGACCCCGCCGATGCCGCCGTCGGCACCCGCCGGACCCGCGTGCGTCAGCACGATCGCGGCCACACTGGCGGCGATCAGGCATCGAACGGTACGGCGCGTCAGCATGATCCCACGTCCTGGACGCCGAAGCTGGTGACCTTCCAGCCACCGACGTCGAGGTTCGTGACCGTGGCGCGCGCGGCCTGCCGCCCCCCGGGCACGTCGTTGATGGGCTCACCCGACTGCGTGTAGACCAGGAAGCTGCTGTCGTCGATGCAGTCGGTGATCGTCACCGTCGCGGGTGACGAGGTCAGCACCACCTCGGCCACCTGTGGATTCAGGACGTACTCGCCCTTGAGTACCTGCTTCTTGCCCCGGTAGGCGGCCAGACCGCGTCTCAGCGTCTCCAGCGCACCGTCACTGGCGAATCGGCTCAGATCCGGCTCGTCGGGGTTGGCAGTGAGCCCTGCCTTCGCATAAGCGGCCCACATGCCTCGGTAAGCGTCCAGCGCGGCATTCTCGGCGGCACCGCGCGGATCCTGGCTGGGCGCCGACACAGCGATGGAGACGGTGGAGGAAGGCTTCTGCCCGGTGTCCCCGGCGTCGCATGCTCCTGCGCCGACCGCCAGGCACAGGCCGATCATCGAGCCCGCTACACGGAGCCGGCGGCCTCGCGGTTGGGCGGTGGACGTCTGCCGTCTGCTACGGATCGTCATATCTGTCCTGCCTCCTTACGGTTCGTGGCGTCAGCGGCGCTGACTCGCGGCCGCTTTTCGTGGAAGATTCACGAACGAATGCCTGGATCGACCTCCTAACAGACCGGGCGAGTGTCGTTCCCGCTGCAGTGCACACCGCCGGTACCGCCGCCGGCGTCCGCGACTGAGTGCGATACCACGAGGGCTGCCGCCACGACGATGGCGAGAGTCGCGAGTCGTCGTCCGCGGGTCAGCATGTCCCGGTCTCCTCCAGGAGGAATGAGCTGACCCGCCAGCCCTCGGCGGTCCGATTGACGGTGGCGGTCATGCGGTGTCTGCCTCCGGGCTCTTCGTTGACCGGACCGCCGGATACGTTGTACTGCAACCAGTTCTCGTCGTTCACGCAATCCAGGACCGTGGCCGTGGTGGGATCTGTGGCAGGCACGAGAGCCGTGATCTCCGGGTCAAGTACCAGCTCGCCGAGGACAACCTCACCCTGCTCGCGATTGATGTAGAGCGCCTTGACGATCAACCTCAGCGCCTGATCGGAGGCGTGCCTACGCAGGTCGGGGGCGTCGGGATCCGACACCTTGCCCGCCTCCACCAATGCATCCCACATGCCCCGGTACGCCCTCAGGGCGTCTCGCTCTGCCTCGTCGGCTGGGTCAAGGCTCGGCGTGCCCGATGCCGTCGCAGGCGACGACGTAGACGGTGTTTCGTAGGTCTCGTCGGAGCCACACGCCGTAGCAAACAGCGCCAATGCCCCAACCAAACAGGCCATAAGCCGACGGTTCACCACAGAGCTCAACCCGTCACCGCCCCTGCCATCGTCATCGTCATCCGGCGCACCGATAATGGCTTCGCACCCAGGCGCGCTCGGATCGGCGCTGCAGTCGACATTCCCGTTGCCGTTACCACCCATATCCGGGACAGGGCCGGCAAGGGAGACCGCGCCAAGTATCGCCATGGTGATCCTGAACCCACGACTCCACCCTTGTCGATTGACCCTACGACTTTTCCCCAACCCAGTCTTCCCAAGACTTGATCCGCGAGCCAGCTCTACTTCAGGGTCAAGCCGGCCACTCCGGCCAACAAGGAATCCTTCACGCCTGCGAATCATAAGGTCTCTCCGATCTCATTTGGCGAAAATGAATGCACAACCTCCGGTTACCCGACGCCCTTCAACACGGCAAAGCCGTCCGATCATCGTCTGATTCATTTATGCCTATGCGGGCGGTGGCAGACACTGGCGGTCGTGGCCTAGCCGCCAGACGCAAGCACTGCGCATAGAATTCTCGGGGGGTCCCGAGCTAGCCACTGCCGAAGGTGCGGATCCAACTGGCATTCGCACAACTCGCTAGCGAGCTGATCAGGTCTGTCGATACCATGGGCAAAGTCATCTTGGTGGCGATCAAGGTGGTTTACAATTCTTTGGGGACGGAGTTGGTCTCGGCGACTTCCAATAACGCGTCAGCCGGTGACTCACCAGCGGAGGACGGTCCCGTCGGACACCTCGTTGACGAGCATCCCGGCGTGGGTGTAGTAGTTGATCGCACTGAAGAGCAGAAAGGCAGCTCCCGCGACCGTCCAGCACCAGTAGAGGACAAGCCATGAAGTCCGGCCTCCACCCCGGATGACGGCAGGAAAAAGCAGGCAACCCACCGCCGATGGACCGTACAGGACGACGGCGAAGAAGACGTTCTCCACGGGATAACCGTGAAGGAGTCCGGTAATCGGTTCGTGCTGCGGCGCGGAGCCGATCAGGTCGAACCGGACGATCGCCAACGTACACCAGAGAAGAACGATTCCGGTAGCGAAAATGATCCAACCGATCGGGGCCAGGGAGGCTCGCACGTATTGCTCGTCAAACGTCTGCGACTGGGGAGTGCATGCGAGCCATACGGCGGCAGCAAGCAGCACAATACCCAAAAGGAGGCAAGGTTCTCCGAAAACCGAATCAATGTATGGCTTTGCTCTCGACAACGGATGTGCGATCGTCATGATGAAGCCAAGGAGAGTCAGGATGGTGCCGAGAATTCCGAAGGTCGCACTCCACCCAGACCTGCTGAAACCCGTCGGAGTAAACAGCAGCAGTGGGGGTCGATCATTGGTGATCACTGCCCACAATCTCGGAACGAGCAGCAACGACAGCCCAGCACAGACGCCCATCAGGTTGTTGAACATGATTATCGGCATATGTTGATCACTCCACTGATCCTTGTACCTACATATTTGTGCCTTAATCACACGAGTCGGCCCCGGATCTGCTGGCCGGAGACGTTGGTCGTTCTTGCCGTCTAGAAGGGAGCTTCGGTACCGCGCGGCATGTCAATCGTTCGTAGCGAGCTCCGGCTGGACGGCGACCTCGGGACTGTCGTCGGAATCACCGCTTCGACCGTCGTCGAGCGCGCGGTTGAGAGACATGGATATCGCCCGCGTGGTCCCATACAGCTCTCGGAGCGCCCGGTCATGCTCCGTCGGTTGTACGGTACGGGCGACCCGCAGTAGGCGCCGCAACTGGCGGAGTCGTCGGGCGACAATCTGCAGCGTTTCCGCATAAGGCTGCGGCTGCCTATCGAGGCCTTGGGGCTGTACCACCGCATTGGCTCGCTCGTCGACGTTCACTTTCCACCCCACTCGACACGGGATCTGACGAATAGACCCTGCCGGATGGCGGCCACATCCCGAAAGACGACGCGACTGGACGTGACCGGATGCCACCCGACGAGGGTTGATGGGGTGATCAGGTCTGCGGACCGTGCCCTGCTACCAGGGGAAGTCGGGGTCGACGTCCAGCCCCAGGTGCTCGACACGGACGTCGAGCGCGGCACCGAGCACCCGTCTGTGCAGCTGATCAGGTACCTGCCTGTCCCGCTCCCAGCGCGACAGGTTGGCCTGGAGAGACTCGCTCTTGGCCAGCGCCATGCCCCGACGCGCAGCCTCGTCTTGCATGGCCTTCACCAGGCGAACCTGCGTCCATCCACGTTGCATCCGGGCTCGCCGGATCAGCCGACCAGGGCTGCGTGTCCGATCGCTGCGCGATGGCTGATTCCAACTGCTCAGCACGGTTCCTCCCACCGAATCTCCCCGTGGCACCCAGCCTGACGCTGGGCACACTTGTGTGGTCAGCATGTGCGCCACCCGACGTGAGCAGCGACTGCAAGCAGTCCGTGCTGAACCCATGGGGCTCAGACCCGGACCAGCCCGTTGTCACCCGTGGTTGATAACTACCAACCAGAAGCATAAACTCATCTGGCACGCGGCGACGTCGGTGATCGGCGCCGCTGCGGTGACAGCCGACCGAGGCATGGAGGGACGTGGCATGGCCGGCGTTGACGGATCACTAGCCAGCCGCCTCGATCACCTCTTCGACAAGATCCGCCGTCCTGACGGCAAGCCCTACAGCTACGAGCAGGTCGCCGAGGCGATCCGCTCACAGCAAGGTGTAGGGGTGACCCACACCTACATCTGGCGGCTCCACAAGGGCAAGAGCGACAACCCCACCATCAAGGTCCTGATCGCGCTCGCTACCTTCTTCGCTGTCCCGGTCACCTACTTCCTCGATCCGCAGACAGCCGACGACGTCGACGAGGTCATGGACCGGGTCGCGCTGCTACACGACGCTGGCGTCGCACGGCTGGCCTTCAGAGCGGCAGGACTGTCGACACCGTCGCTGGAGACGCTTGCCACCATGGCCGACCTCGCCCGCAAGATCGAAGGCAAGGCAGCCCATAACGGTGATCAACCCGCTGAAGAGACACCCGAGCCGTCCTGAGCCAGACAATAGATCCCCGGACGTACGAGGCAACCAACGATGGAGGCGAGGACGTGGACGCGGACGCGGACGAGGCGTGGACTGTCGGCGTGGACCCAGGACGGGCCAGCGCGGCCCGGGTCTACGACTACTTCCTCGGGGGTAGGTACCACCTACCGCCCGATCGCCAGGCAGCCGAAGCCGTCGTCAGCATCACACCGAACGTGCCGCGCCAGGCCCGCGCCAACCGAGCCTTCCTTCAACGAATGGTCAAGCACCTTGTGCACCTGGGTATCCGACAGTTCCTCGACATAGGATCGGGTATCCCAGCATCCGGCAACGTCCACGACATCGCCCAGGATGCCGCACCCGACGCACGCGTCCTCTACGTCGATATCGACCCAGTAGCCGTGATGACAGCCAACCAGATACTGGCCGAGAACCCCCATGCGACCGCGATCGAGGCAGACCTTCGCCGGCCTGAGCAGCTGCTCGGCCAGATCAACCGGCCCGACGTGCAGACAGTCATCGACCTTGCGCAACCCACCGCACTGCTCCTCGTCGCGGTGCTGCACTTCATCCCTGACGACGCTGACCCGTACCAGGCTGTCGGACATCTACGCGACCAGCTTGCTCCCGGCAGCTACCTGGCCATCAGCCACGGCGCTTCAGAGTCGTACACCCCGCAGGAAGCACAACGCGTCGCTGCTGCCTACGGCGCCCGATCGGCACCACTACCTACTCCACGATCACGCCAACAGGTAGCGCAGTTCTTCGCCAACTACGAGGTCCAAGAGCCCGGGATCGTCTGGCTGCCCGAATGGCGGCCCGGACCAGCGGAGGATTTCGCCGACGACCCGGTCGGTTCGGGAGCACATGCGGGTCTTGGCCGCAGACCAGACTGACAGACAGAGGCGCGGCCCGTCAGGGAAGGACGTATATGGGCTGGACAGCCCATATGACGCTGCGCAGCCGGAGCGCAAGCAGGCCAAGCAGGCCGGGACGAGTCCGATCGGCCTCCGGCCCCAGCGGCGCCGCTCAGGGTGGACTTGTCGGCGATTCGTCCAACGGAGAATCTTTGTGCGGTGACGGCCCAAGCGGGATGTCGCTGTTGAGTGCGTCGCGGAGGTCGAAGCCGTCGGCGGCAAGGCGCTGAGCTGAGAGCGGTACATTTGCAGCTACCTTCTCTCTGTGCTCGATCATGTACGCCGACACCGCGCCGCCGTCTCCGGGTCACGGCAGCAGCGCTCAGCTGGCATGCCGGGATCGCAGCGGCAGCACGCGTACCTCCTCCAACGCGGCGGCCAGCTGCCCGGGTACGCCGTTGACGCCGCGTCCCAACGCGCTGAGTAGTTGGTCACGCTCCATCGTCGGACCGAGTAGATCGCCCTGGCCAACTCGGCAGCCTAGATCACGCAGAGCCTGCCGCTGCTCGTGGCTGCGCACCCCGGGCGCGCAGACTGGAATTCGTAGATCACCTCCGAGGGTCACTGCGGCTCGGATCACGACCGACGACTGACGGCTCGCCATGCTGTCGATGAACGTCTCATCGACCTTGAGGCCGCGGATCGGCAGCGTGGCCAGGGTCGCCAGCGATGCGGGACCCGCTCCGAAGCGCTCCAACGCCAGCAGGACACCGGCCTTGTCGACCTCGGTCAGCGTCTCGACGAGGGCGCCCGGGCCAAGCAGGTCCGTTTCGGGTATCTGGAGGATCAGGCGATCCGGTGCCACGTCGTGGCGCAGGAGGCTGCCGAAGAGCAGGCCGGTGAATCGCGCATCGAGCAGGCAGGGCGCGGACACGGTCACCGCGACGGGCAAGTCGAAGCCGGCATCGCGCCACGCAGTCGCCCCGGCCAGTGCCTCGTCCAGCACAACCTGGGTGATCGATACGGGTGGCACCACAGACTCGGCGACCCCGCGCCACCGCTGCGCCTCAAGAGCCCCGTGGCGCGCATGCCGCCACGTCGCCACGGCCTCGATGGCGACAGGGACGCCCGTTGTCAGGTCAAGGACCGGCTGGAACTCGACATGGATGCCGCCAGCGTGCAGATTAGCAGGCAGGTCGTGTACGAGTTCTGCCAGCTGAGCTTCCCGATCGTGGTGATCCTTCTGCGGGTCGTACACCGCTAGCCTCGCCGGCCCGTTCGCTCCGCCCCGGCGAAGCGCGGCGTCTGCGCGGCGGAGAAGCTCCTCGACGCCCACCCCTGCACTACCCGCGGCCAGCCCGACGCCGATCTGCACACCGACCAAGACCCCGCCTACGTCCGCCGGTCGACGAAGCGCCCCGGCAATCCGTAATGATTCACTTTCCATCGCGACGCTGGTCTTCCCGGTCAGCAGGACCGCGAATTCGTCCACGCCGAGCCGGCAGGCGAGGTACCCCGCTGCGGCGACCGCGCGTTTCAACCTCGTCGCCACCTCGACCAGCAGATGATCACCTCCGGTATGACCGAGAGTGGCGGCGATGCCAGCGAATCCCACCAGGCGTACACGCAACACAGCGACGCCGGCTGGATCGTCGGCGCAGCGCGGGCCAGCGGTAGCGGTGAAGGCGTGCCGGTTGGTTAGACCCGTCAGTCCGTCATGGGTAGCGAGGTGGGCGTGCGTCCTGGCGTCAGCGGCGAGGCGGGAATAGGTCACCGCGTTGTCCAGCGAGGTCGACAACGCGGCACCGAAGGCGCGCAAAGCGGCCTTTTCCCGTCCGGATAGCACGTCACGTGGACCATGTAGAACGATGCGGACGGCCCCTGAGTCTGCGTTGCCCGTCGTCAGGGGCTGCACGACATCGGCGCGTTCCAGCGGAGGCACACCGTCAGGCGGGCCATCGAAGCACACGCAAGTCGGACACGCTCGGACGAGACGTCGGCCCGCGGCGGGCAGGGTGACCTCCACCTCAGCCTGCCGAGCCCCGAACAACCCGACGGCTCCGCGAACCGCCGTGTGCAACACACCCGTCGGATCCGCAGTGTTGAGCGTATCCGTGACACCCGCAAGCCGCTGCCAGATTTCCCGCTCCGCTCGCAACCACATGCGATGGTTGTAAACCGCGTAGACCAGCAGCATCGCCAGCGGCATTGCGATCATGAGCCGCAGATCCACCTTGACCAAGGCGATCGAGACCGCCGCCACCACGAACTCGGCCAGCACGACCGCGAGCCTCAAATCCACTGCCGTACCAGCGACGGCACGCCACGCTCTGCCGGTGGCGACGGACACCGTCGTCGTGGTCACTGTCTCTTCCACCAGCACCAACGCCAGAACGGACAACGCCAATGCCACCAGATAGGACGGCACTGTCGCAGGCAGAACCTCGCTTCCCAAATCAGGATGAACTCCTGCAACCCCGACAGCAGCACCCACCGCCGTAGCCGCGACCGTGTCCTTCGCCGTGTTGTGGATAGCCTTGTGTACCGCCGCGCTCGTCGGATACCGGGTGATTATCTTCGCGATACTGACACCCACCACGGTGGCCAGGACGAGCCACGGTGCCGGCAGCACGACAGCGCTGACGAAGATCGCTGTCGGAGCGAGGGTCAACCGCACCCCCGACCGGACCGGCACCTCCACCGAGCATGCGTTACCGACCGCGATCAGCGTGGCTGCCGTGACGGGGTACATCCACAGGTTAGCGTTCGGCAGCGCAAGCCGGGTGACCGCAAGCGCTACCGAGGAGCCGGCGAGTACGCATACGGCAAGCGTCAGTGCCCATAGCCGGCGGTCCTGTCGTCCCATGCCTGCTGCCAATCCCGTCGCACCTGTCGGGAGCTCCGCCCGGTTCCGGCAGCCCAGGTTAACAGCCAACGACGGCGGTCAGTTCCAGTCGTAGCCCTTACCGTTCATGCTCACCTCCTCTCACGCGCTCTCAGCCCGAAGCTAGGCAATACGGCCGTCGAATCCAACCCCACATCAGACATAGTTAGCAATTAGTGCAATCAGGCAATCTCGGCTCTGGGTACATCTCGACCTGGACCGGCCTGCGCACATCTGGTTCGGACATCACGATGACCAGCCCGGACAGCAGGTGAGAAGCATGGCCGGCAGGATGGCCTCCCGCTGCCTGCTCCGGCAACAACCCTGGAACCAGTAGCCGACCGGCGTCGATGAACGGCATGATGATCGGATGACCTCGCCCACGGCAGCTGCGGCGCACCCGCCGGTCAGCGGCTGAACGTACCACCAGCATCATCCAGGTGGCACCAACTCGGAAATCCGGAGACCAGGTGCACACGCAGCCAGTTCCGAGCGGCGGTTGGCACCAGCGGCGTCGCCTTGAACGACGCCTACGCCGGCTGCACCTGCCTCCGCCGCCTCCGCCGTACACCGTTGACGCGTGGTGCCACGCCATCGGATCCGCCCGGGCGCGACCCATCACCATCGTGCCCCTGACCATCCCCGCGCATGAAGCACCAGGCGTATGGATGGACTCGACAACCACCGACCTCATCTTTGTCGATATAGCGTTGTCTCCGCTAGCACGAAACCAGACAATCCTTCACGAACTTGCCCACATCATCCTCGGTCACCGAGGGGTACGGCTCGCCGACAACCACGCCGGCGACCTGACCGAAGAACACGAGGCCGAACAAGCCGCCGACATCCTCTCTGCCCGTCTCACCCGGGCACGATCACGCTCCGAAACACCGTCCCCATTCAAGGAACCACCGCCCACGTCCGCCCACCCGACCGGAGACCTTGGCAGCGGCCTCCGCGCCCGTCTGGCCCGATGGTGGACCCGCTGCCAGTACCACTGGCAGATGCGTCCACTCTGGCTCGCGCTCCACCACAGCACACCCACCACGCTGCCAACCGGGTTGAGCGCACCCGTATGGCACGAAGGCTTTCCACTCGACGACCCCATCCCCCTGACGCGTCTTCCGCATGCCTACCACAGAAGAACCATCGAGATTCTCGACGGACTCCGCCGGTTGAGCGCCTACATCGACCCGGCGATCCTCAATCAAGCTCGACACCGCGCGAGACGCGCGTGCCTCTCCGAAGCCGAAATCGACGCGATCGCCGCAGCCACTGCTGTACGCGCGGCCCTCGACTCCCGCGCCATCGGCGCACCACCCCATCACACCCCACCCGGCACCCTCGTGCCCACCACCACAACCGACCTGGACACGATCGCAGCCCACCTCGCGCGCACAGCGCAAGCACTCACCAGCTCCCCCTACGTGTTGACCATCAACCCAACTCCCAGGCCACAGACAGAGGAAAGCATCGACCTACTCAGGTGACCCAGCACCTCCCTGGGGCGAGATGCCCCACACGATGCGCGGCCGGCACCGGCGCGTCATGCTCCGCGACATCCTCGACTACCGCGACCGCACCCGCCGCGAACGCCGCCAGACAGAGATTAATATCAACGAATCAACCTGCTTGCAGGATCGCTGCATATAGAGAACCGCCTCCGCCGCCGACGGCGCTGCCGACGTTGTACCTGCCGAAAATGTCATCCGGGCAGTTCAGGCGGCACGTTCGTACTCGTGGAGGATGCCGCCGAGGCGGTCGCGCCGGTGGATGGTCAGGTGGGTGAGTCGGTCCCAGACGGTGGACGCGGCGACCTTGACGCCCAGGATGAGCAGTTCGCCGTGGATGCGGCGGTATCCCCAGGTGCTGTTCTCGCTGGCCAGGCGTAGCACCAACGTGCGGATCGACCGGATCGTTCGTGGCCGCCCGACCCGACGGGGCCGTGAGATCCGGGCATGCCGGTGGGCGATCAGGTCCCGGTGCCAGCGCAGCACCGTCTCCGGGCGTACCAGCAGCCGCAGACGGTTCAGTACGGTTCGTGGTAGCGGGTGCAGCAGGGCGGCCAGCCAGGCCCGATCCGCTCGCGTGAACTGGACCCGTTCGCCGTGCAGATGTCGTTCGAGGACCAGGATCTGGTGTCGGAGCGCGAGGATTTCGGCGTCCTTGTCGCGGTCGCTCATCGGCAGCAGCCGCAGCAGAGCGAGGGCGTTGGTCACGCCGAGGTAGGCCAGTCGAAACAGCACACCCCATCGTCGCGCAGTGCTCGACGGAGAGCACCGTCGCGATCCAGCCGAGAGTCGGCACCAGCCTCCTTGTCTCGGTGATCAAGACGGCTGTGGCCAGCATGGATGAGGTTTTCGGCACCCACACCGACCACGCCGTCGACTGGCTCACCTGGCGACGCCGACACCAGACCCGCGCCCGCTGGTTCCATCAACGCACCCGCCTCAACCGCGACTACGCCCTGGTCAACTAGCGAATGGCGGCTGCCGTACTAGGGGTTCAGCCCAATGGTACGGTGCGGTTCTGCCGGCTTGGATGTACAGGAGGGCGAGCAGTGTCAGCAACGCGGGCTAAGGTGTTGGGTTACTGCTGTTGCCTTGTGGTGATTCTCACGGTCTTGTTGCGATGGGTTCTGATCAGTCACCGCGCAAGCAGCTTGCGCGAAGGGCAGAACCTTGAAGAAATGTTTTCCGGCGTCAACGACACGGTGACGCGCGCATGGTTCCTGTTCTCATTAACCATCCTAGCTGTTACAGTCACTGTTGGCGCTCTGTGGTGGTTGGCCAGGCAGGTGTGGCAGCCGTCGGATTGGATGGTGAAGCTTCACTGGTTCACCGCCGGAAGTGCTGCTCTATTCGTCGCTTTGTGCTGGTCGTTAGGGGCTAAGGAAAAAATTTCGGGCATGCAACAACTGAGACCAGAGGACTCGGCTGCGAGAGCGCAGGACGTCAGTGTCGCAGTTGACCGTATTGCGAATTTGCCCCTGCCGAAGCCGAGCTTTGTCAGCATAGCACTGCTCCTCTGCTGGCTAGCCATCGCCTTGCTGCTACTTGGCGGCGCGCGGCGCGGTAAGAATTTAGCATAGATGCAGAGTGCAGCCGGCACGCCTATCATGAGTCCATTTTGTCACCGCATTGCCAATCTGATCTCGTATTGTTCGATCCCAGCCAACTGCTCCAAATGAGCCATATCGTCGACTGCCGACATCGCGACGAGCCGTTCGTTAAGCTCCCTCAGTTTCAATTCGGCCTCCTCGCGCCCTCGATGATGGATATCGACGCTGTAACTGCCGACTGCGGGAAGGTCGATAAGTAGTGCGTTTCCGAAGGCATCTCCGACATGCAGTCGTGCGGATGGAAACGGAAGAACAAAGCGTAGGCCGACCGACGAAATATTCGATGATCGTGGATGTCCGGAGACATGGGACGTGACGGTTACCAGTACGCGCACCTTGAGGATGTCTTGCGCACATGACACCATGACCTCTTCACCATTTGTGGCAGCCACCTGTGAGTTGGCTATGCGAAGCGCATTTTCAAATCCTGGCCGATCCACGAGCGTACAATCTCTAACTATAAAGTATCCGTACTCGGGTCGGAATAAGAACGATCTGGTAATCTCAGGCATCTGGGGAAATTCCGGGATCATGTTCGATATGGTTATAGACAGTGAAGGGTTGGCGACTGCCATGGGGCCCCGGATCCGCTTCCGGGGCCCCATGCCATTCGGATCCTAGCGAATCACTTGTACATAGAACTCGTCACAATCCAGCATCCTGTTCAGGCGGTAGAAGGCTGACAAGAGGGTACCACCTCTCTGGTTCTCCGTCCCGTCAATAGGCCGAGCCGAACCATGCCAGATACGCCAGTTCTTGCCGTCAGGATCTCGGCCATCTCCACATGAGATGCCGGCCGTGGCGGTCGCCGCCCCCTCATAGGTACTAGCGTAGGGATACTCGTCGCACTGAAGGCCGCCTGCGCTGTAGTTCGCACCCCAAACGTCAATGCAGACCTTGTGGGACTCGGCGCGGTTCACGTCTGATCGGGGACCCATCAGCCGGCGCAGGGGACTGCCGCCTACCGCGCCCGGCGGTGCTTTGCCGATGAAGCTTGGAAAGGTACGGGCGGGATTGCGGAGCGCATCGTCGACGTGGACGGCTTCCTGCCGATGATCACTGCCAGGTCGGCCGTCCAGTTCCTGGGTAGGGATGTGGTCTAGAATGACGGAGCCATGTTGTGGGGCACTACCAATTGGTTGTCCTGCGGAATCGAAACGTAGGTTGCTGATCGCCATCACTCCCTGCCACGGTACCGTTCTTCCGTCGCGGTATTCTACCGTCACCTTGACGCTTATCGTCATGTTCACGGTGTAGTAGGGGGTGGCACCAGAGTTCGGCGGCGAGGTAATAATAATGGGGTTAAGGAGAGGGCGGGCGGCCCATGCGTCGACATCGTCGGTCCGGTAGGTCTCGCCGACGCAGGTCACATTCGAAAGACCTGTGCAACCATCGACGCTGACTGTGATAAAACCCCAATCGTTGCGAAAGAGCGCACTGTCGAACTCAACTCCTTCCAGACTGAGGATGACATCGATGCGCCTGTCCGCGTAGTTCGCGAAAGTCAGCATCTCGAACACGGACTTGAGTTCGCCTTTTTTGGCCCCAGTGGCGGTGTATAGATTAATATCGTCATCATTCCGATGGCATTGTTCGAAGCGGTTGCGTGTCCAACCCTGCTGTCGGCTTGGGAGTTCGCCCTGTTGCCTGCAGGCCTCGGATAGGTCCGAGTCTGCAAAGAAGTTCAGCGCGGCCGGCGGCTGCGCGGCAGCAGCGGCGGGTAGGGTGATAGCACCGATCAAAGATAAGGCGACAGCAAGCGCAGCCCAATTCTTATGCTTCATGGGATCCTAACCTGAGTAGTGCGTTTAATGGTGCATAGTCCTGCACCGTCTAAGTGCTGAGCTCGGATACTCCTGATCCGGCGGCCGGTGGAGGCAACCACTCCTAGCGACACGCTGAAGCTCGGGGAGATGTCATCGAGGACGCAGTCAATCACTAGCGGGACACTGCCGACCCAGGCACGCATAGATGAGTCCAGTGGTCGCGGCGTTAAAAATCAGCGTGTAGCCATCGTAGTCGTAATCCTGGCTACTCAGGCCAGGGGTCGTTGCACGGCCCGTGACGACGTTGACGGGGGTGCTGCCGGTGACCGCGGACTCCATCCTCTCCCGCAACTGCATGTTGAGCTCCCCGGCGGTCGTCGCCTTCGCCTTGCTGTCTGCCATCGCGGGAAGGGCGGACTTGGTGGCGAGTAGCCGTCCAGCCGCGTCACGTGCCTGCCTAGGAGTCATGAGCGCGGTTTGTCGGGCAGACGTAGGGGTGAGGGAGGCGGCGTAGCAGATCTTGCGGGCCGCAACGCACTCCCGCAGTCCTGGCACGGTGTCGAGGCAGGGTTCGGTTTCAGCTTCTAGGCAGGCTCGTAGCTTACGTTGGTCGACACCGTTGACAGCTCCGTTGGTGCTGCCCTGCGGGGCTGCGGAGGCCACGGGTCCCATAAGCAGGGCATTCGGCTTGCCCACTCGGAGGTACTGAACCTCCATCCCGCTGGAGCCGGTCACCGTGCCAAGCGCCGTGGTCAGACACCATGGCGGGAGGTTGAACTCGTCCCATAGAAGGTCCTCATCCGTTGGCAGCGCGTGGCAGGATTTTGGCTCGGATCGGCTTGCCTCTCCAAGGTAAGGACGTCGCCAAACACCGTTTCCGTCCGAGACCTGCACTCGGTTCTCGAAAGGCTCTGAGGTAGAGACTACGTTTGGGTAGATCACGGATGTGATTGCGTACGAGTTCTGGAATCGTGCTCCTTCCTGGAGCCGCGTAGTTCCGACGAGGTTATAGTCGTAGAACACATCCCACTGAGTGCGGTCACCGTTGGCGAGGAGTAGGTAATGGTGCAGCCGACCGTCGGCGATACTCCCGTTGGGCATGCCGCTGATTCCGTGATACTCCTCTGTCTGCTCGCCCCATTCCACCCAGTATGGGAAGTACTCCTGCAGGCCATCGTTCGGATTGAAGGAGGCGTGCAGACCGAACTCGACGCCGTCGACCGCGCTGTCCGACAGTTGATTGTTGAGGCTGCGTAGTTCGATGAAGTTCACAAGGGTGTTCGGCAGCGTGGAGGCCTCGGGCTCAAACGAAATTTGCTGGTTACGAAAAGTTCCGAAGAGGCCGAACATAGGCTGGCTGCCTGTGTTGACGCAGAGGCCCGTGAGAAAACGTTGGCTGCTGTATCGATCGCAGTTGAAGGCTCCATACCGCTGCTTCCATCGCTGGTACCAGCTACCGTTGCAGTTGCTCACCCGCACCAGTGCCCCGTTTGCTGATGACCCGCCACCTAGGTCAAGACACCGGTAGTCGGCCATGCTCAGAAGTTCCACTCCCTGCCATGCCCCACCCCACGGTGTCGTCCACATCTGATTTATAGTTCCAGCACATGGTTGGATAGTGACAGCAGCATTGTTGGTATTCGCACTAGCCTTCGTTAGGCATTTTCCCGTCTGAACGTTGCGAATTGTGTAGACAGGAGTTATGTCTACATCGACAATCACCTCCAACTCCACAATCCAACGCTGGTTGTCAACACCGGCACCGCTGGCACCCACCCGGTAGGTCACGGCCGCGACGCTCGCGCCGTTAGCGGTGCCGGTGACCTCAAGAACCCGCCTGTCTGACTCATCGTAGTCATAGATGCCGATGGCAATCGCATCGGTACCTGCCGCAAGTGCGCGCGCCTGGCCTGTTAGGACCGAGATAACGCTAGCCATTACGATCAGTACCAGACTGGCCGCAACCCGTTTGCGGGCACTCCCATAGAACTGTTTGCAATCTGTCATACGCCGCCTCCTCGGTGGTTGTCTGATGACGCCGAGGGGGCAGGAACGGCAGCAAGATTAGCGACAGTGGTAGTCGCCAATCGACGGCGTCCCGTGTGGCATCCCCCGTGGACGCCTCAGCCGATGCACCTAAAGCTATCGGTCGACTACGGAGAGGATCAAGGCTTCACGGGCAAAATTTCAGATGCATCGATTTCCTGCTACTTGCCGAGGAATGGATCTACCCCCACCACGCGAAGAGAGCGGCAGCAAGGCAGCCGCCAATTGTGGTCTGACCTGGTGGGATGCGGGTAATGTGGTGCAATGTGGACGCAGCTGGCTGCTCGGGTTCAAAGGGGTCGTCGCAACCCCTGAGTTGATCGAGGGAGTTGCGATGTCTAGCTAGGTCAGGGTCGGGAGCTGGCGCGGCGGCGGTAGCCGGCGACCGCGACACGGGCGCGTGGCTGCCTCCCCGACCCGAGCTGCTTGATCACCGCGCTCACCGCCGGTGGCGTACTCCGCCTCGAACCCGCATCCTCGCCGTCGCCGCAGGCACCACGGGAATGGGAGACGTCCCCTCGCCGCCCTCGGCGCCGCCAGCTGGCCCGCCGTGCTCCTCGGGGCGGTAGGGCCCTACCTGCTCGCTGCACCCACACCGTCGCCCTGGCCGTCACCACAGCCAGACCGCCGTGCCGCGACGCTGCGGGCGAGTTGCCATCCGCTTGCCGTGCGAACGCTGGTCGCGGTCGCCGAAGGGATCGACCGCGTCCGGGAGGCGGACGACCTTTGCCGGCACCATGAGGGCGCCAAACACTGGCCGGTGACGGCGAGCGACACCCTCGACCGAGTTCAGCCACCCGTGGGCAGCCCCGCCAGGAGCCATCGACCTCTTTCGTCGCGGGTTCAGCTCAGCCATTACCGAGGCGGCGTGCCTCGGCCACCGCGTGATCAAAACCGTACGTGGGCGACCTCGGCGTCCGGGGTGTGGAGTCGGCCGAGCACCGGCTCCACACCCGGACGCTCCACTGGGCTACTGGCGGAACACGGCCAGGGCTGTGGCGATCGCGGAGATCACCGCTGCCACGCCGCCAAGGACCGCAGCCACGTCACCCAGGTTGACACCCCGCCCACGGCGGGCCTTGCCGCGCGCCTTGGATCTTGGCCACCTACTTGCTAACTTCACGGTTCCCTTTCCTCTCTACACAACCGGGGGAAGGCACAGGGACGGCATCCGCTGCAACGGATGCCGTCCCGCACTACACGGCCACATGTTCGGCCGCCAGGATCAAACCACGAAGGACCATCGCCTTCTGTGATTTCCGAGGCCATTTCGGGCCACCCTGACCCCGCCTCACCATCGAGAAACACACCGCATCCAGGCCAGGCCAACAGTGATCGTCGCTGACCTGCGACTTCCCTTGCTGGCTGCAAGTTGCATTAGGCAAGACGAGGAAGATTCGCATAGCAAGATATTTGGTCGAGACACGCCGATAGGATCGGAACACTTTGGCTGGCGATTCAAATACGATCAGCATTCACAAATGGGCGTCGGCGCGGGAGATCCTCAACCTGTCCGCGGACGCAACACCACCCGTTTCCTCCGGTTGCCCCTCGCCGACCCTCGCTGGCGTTCCGGACCGGAGCGCGACCCCGCCGATGTCGACGGTTCGTCGACCATCATCATGATCCGAGCCACCAACGGACGCAGCAGGTGCTCACAGCCCGCCGTCACGGCGCGCTCCCGGACCTCATCCAGCAGCGACTCCCAAAAATCGTCACTCGAACGTGCAGCGGCCACCCGCCGCGCCGCCCGATGCCTTCGGCTCCACGCGAGACCACGCGGCCGCGCCGGCGTGATCGCCGCCAGGTCGTAGACCACCTGTCTCAGCTGCAGCAACCGCACCTCAAGTTCGGCGTACCGTCGCGCCAGCTCACCGACCTCAGCCCGAGCGGCGTCCACCACCAACTGGACATCCGCCCGCGCCTGACGCGCCATCCGGTCCCGCTCCCGCGCGGCCTCAACACGGATCTGCTCAGCCTCCCGGACCGCCGCGGCCGACTCGACGCGCGCACAGCACACCGGCGCCGCCGGATCATCCAGCCGATCGCCCTGGCCCGGATACCCCGCCGACGCAGCCACGGCGGCCCACCGCCGCGCGGCGTCCAGATCCGCCCCGCCCTCGCCGCGGCCACAGTTCGCCTCCACCACCGACCGCAGCTCATACAACAAGGCCAGCCGTGCCGCAGCGTCCGCCACATCCCGCTCCGCCGCCAACCGCAACCACCGCAACGCATCCGGATGATCATGAACCTGCAGATGAACTCCTAACAGGTACGCGGCCACACCCAGTTCGGCGTCCGCCGCCTGCAACTCCATGAACAACCGCTCCCTCGGGTCGGCGGCACGCTGGCGGTACCGGTCCAACAACGCGGCCGCCTCGTCCTCCACATCGCCGACCGGCCATCGCGCGTCCACCGCGTCCACCGCCTGCCGCACCACATCACCGATGCTCACGCCAACCCACCTCCCGCCCGGTCAACGACGGTCAGCCGTCCCGACAACAACCCCTGCAGCCTGCGCAGACCCCGCGACCGGTGAGTCTTGACCGTCGACTCACCGATACCGAGGATCTCGGCGACAGCCCCGACGTCAAGATCACACACCTGCGTCTGTCGTCGCTTCCCGCTGACGCGGCGGCAACATCCGCACCGCCCGCAGCACATCCACGTGCGCGGCCAGATCCCGACCGCCCTCGCCAGCCGGGATCCGCTCCACCTCGCCACGGCACGCCTCCAACGACTCCACCCGGGCACCCTCACGAGTCAGCTGCTGACGTGCCAACCGGTACATCAGCACCTCCGGACGTTCGTAACGGCCCCAGTAGCGACGCACCACCAACATGACCTCCTGCACCACGTCATCAGCGAGAAACCGATCCCCCGTCCACGCCACCACCGCCCGCCGCAACGGATCCCGCCACCGCCGGAAAAACGCTGTGAACTGCTCATCCACCTCACGCGAAAGACTCATCCGGCGAACCGCCGCTCACCAGCAACACCGGTCGAGGCACCGGATCGCACACCGCAGCGCGACACCGACACCGCGGTCCACCCAGGACCTGCCGCCCCCAGCAACACGTGGCGCACCTGCACTCCTCCTTCTCGAAACCACTTCCATCAGCCCTGAACTCCCCGGCAGGAAAGAGCGGCCACGCACCACCCGAAGACGACAAGTACCCCGATTCGTGTCCAGAGCGTTACCGGCAGCGACGCCGGGGCGGCCGAGGTACACCGCAGGTCGACCGGGTATGCGAAAGTGGATCCGTGTTGGTGCTCCTAGTGACCGGCGTGCCTGCAGCCGGCAAGTCGACCGTCGCGCACAAGCTGTCCGACTTGGGCCACACCAGCATCAGCCTGGACGACGACAACAGCACCTGCTCCTGGCCACACCCCGCCGGTCCCCAGGACCGGCAGCCCGGCCGTCAGGACAACAGCTCCTCGCCGCCGCCACTTCGGCGAACGTGGAACCCGGACCGACTCGACGAGATCATCTCCACCGCCCACCGTGACGGCGTACAGACACTGTGGCTGTGTGGCCAGGCCGCCAACGCCTCAGAGCTCAGAAACCGGTTCGACGCCTGCCTGCTGCTGGAAATCGACCAGACCACGATGCGGAGGCGGTTGACTGACGTCGAACAGAGCGGCGGCGTCTGCCGGGCCAACGACTCACTGGCCACCGCGATGGCCAGCTACCAGGCATTCGTCGCGACCTGGCGGCGCCTCGGCGCCGTCCCTGTCGACGGCACGCAGGACCCCGACCAGGTATGCCAGGACCTACTGATGGCAGCTGCATTCGCCGCACTTGGCCGCCACCGCTGATCACAACGCTACGGCGACTCTCCGCGTCCTGACGCACCATCAGAGCAGGGGGTAGTTCAGGGGACCAGCGGGCCAACGCCTTGAACCGGGTGATCGACGGAACACCCCAACGTGCGTGGGGAGGACCGAAACCGGGCCGTCCCTCCGCGCTCAACCCCCCGGAACATGCCCACGTGCGTGGGGAGGACTACCAGGACAGCAGACACGCAGATCTAATCGAAACACTTCACCGCCGCAGTGGTGAAGGGCGGGTTCTGGTGAGCGTTGCCGACGTAGGCACCGCCCTGCGGGCTGTCATCGACGGCATCGAGCGTGAACGCCAGCGCGCCGCACGGGTGGCCGCTGCTCTCCAGAGCAGCCGCGACCGCCTTGCCGCGACGGTACGGGAGAGTCGCCATCCGCTTGCCATGCGGGCGCTGGGCGCGGTCGCCGCGGCGATCGACCGTGTTCGGGAGTCCGACGACCTCGCGGCCCAGGCAGTGGAGGCGGCCAGGGGGTACGCCCGCACGATGGGCCTCACCATTGCCGGCTCCGGCCAGCCGCACAGTGAGATCAGCCCGACATGTGGACCAACCAAGACACCAGCCACAGCCGAGGCGTCTCCACTCTCGCCATGGGTCGACGACGCCGGAGGCCGGCTGCCGCGCCGCCCCGGCGGCAAGGGCCCCACCCACGGACTGCTCTCCGACGGCAACGGCACCCCGCTCACCGGAACACCGCTCACCCAGTCAGGAGGGCTTCTCCGCAGCGGCGCGGCGCCCGGCGCCCGCGACGGACTCCGACCTGACTGGCATCCACTGGCGCAGGTCACCCGCGAGCACGTGGAGGCACACGCCGCGGCGCTGCTACGCGAGCCCGGTGCACCGAAGGACGCGGTCCTGGTGGTCAACAAACCGACCTGCGTCAGCCGAGGTGAGTACGTCGGCTGCGACGAGGTGCTACCCGGTATGTTGCCCGAGGGCAGCCGACTGGCGGTACACGTGTCCGACGGAGCGACCACCAGACCGTTGAAGGTCTACACCGGCACAGGGAGGGCATCGCCTCGTGAGCTACACCGTCTCCTGGGACGGCCCCTCCGCCGAGGAGCCGCACCGCGGCAACGAGGTCGCGGTGTCAACGGTTGAGGAACTGGACCTGGTCCTCGACCGTGTCCACGCGCAAGCGGCCGCCGAGGACCTGCCCTACGCGGTCCAGATCCACCGACCTGGCCGGCACGGCGCCATCATGATCGGCTTGGGCCACCACGAACGGTCCTTCGTCGACTGGCTTGACCGCGGCCAACCCCACGGCAGCGGCAACCGCTACGCCATCGACCCGGACCTGGATCCAGCCGCCGAGTCGATCGCCTTTGACTTCTACGGAGACTGGAGCGAGGTGCCACCCGACCGCACCCGCATCAGCCCGCACCGCGCCTGCGAGGCCGCCCGCGAGTTCCTCCGCACCGGCCAGCAGCCGTCGCTCGACTGGACCGCGGGCAGCCAGTGACGTACAAGGCCCTGACGTCGAAGGTGCTGCCGTCAGCTGCGGCGAGGTAGGCGTAGGCGGCAATGCCACCCTCGGCTGGGTGCTCAGCGGCGCGTCCGATCATCGCGCGGATGCTGACGGTCATGCAGCATGGCCGGTGCGTAGGTTTCGAAGACCGCAGGCCGGGGGCTGTCAAGGTTCCGTGTCGAGGGTGTTCGACATCGCCACTCTGGTGTTGAGTGGATGCGACCAATCTCAAGTGCTCCGCCGCCTTACCGCCGTCTGGGACCGTCGCGCACGGGCTCCGCGACATCCGGGACCGGCGGCTTGAACGGAGGTCTCGAGGTTGATCCAGGACTGGACAGCTGAAGACGGCGGGGTCCTCCAGCCCCGGATCCCGCCCCACAGCTGACTACGGTCAGCTCACCAGGCACCATCGACGGTAGACGGGATGTTATCCAGTGGACGGGGCCAACCACGGCAGGAAGGACTCCGCGACCCTCGAGCGACGACACCTGCAGGACGCGAAGCGTGCGCTCGGCCGGAAGCTCCGCGAGCTGCGTACGGCGCGTGGGCTCGTGCAGAAGGATGTCGCGCGCCGGGTCTTCAGTACTCGCAGCACCGTGGCGAACGTGGAAGCCGGCCGGCAGGTGGCCGACCGGGTGTTCTGGCAGCAGTGCGACACGATCCTCAACGGTGGCGGTGGACTGCTCGACGCCTATGATGCCTACCGCCGGTTGGAGATGCAGTACCAGACGCAGCGGTCCGAAGCGGCGTTGCGCGACCGGTGGGGTGCGGCGGCCGAGGCAGCCCTGGACCGCCCACCAGGCTCCAGTACCCTGTCGGTCCACCCGAGGCTAGCTCCCGTCGGACAGGCCGGCGGCGATCTCATTTCGATGATCGCGGCGACGATCGGCGAGCCGTTCCAGGCAGCCAGGGCGGATCACACCATTCCCGCACCGGGCGGGCGGCATTTCCCCGGCGCGTCCGTCGAGGCGGAGATCTACCCGGCGATCGATGACGGCCGGATCGTCGCGACGATCCCCCGCACCGATGCCGGTAGACAGTGGCGGCATCCTCTCCAGCGCCGGATCGTCGCTGGCCGGGCCGTCACGTCCACCAGCGACGGGCTGTTCGGGCTGGACTCCCGGCACGCGTGCCAGCGGCTGGTCGACACCGGAGACGATGTCCGCCTGCTCGTTCCCCGCGCTTACCAGCTCGACGCGATCACCGCAGCGGTGCTGTGGGCCGTGGCGAACCTGGACCAGTCGCTCCTGCTCGACGACGCCCGACTCGACACCACCCGGACCGCCGCAGCCGAGTACAGCAGCCTCGCCCGGTCCGCCGTCAGCGCAGACATCGGCGACGACCTGGACACCGTGTCACGGATGTGGCTCGGCTCGGCGTTCTGCGCCGACCACATCAGTCGCCAATGGGACCGGCTCACCGAGACCCCCACCTTCTGGACACGGGAACAGACCGGTGAAGAGGCCAGCACCTGGCTGCTCTTCCGCCACAAGCTCCGCTACCTGCAAGCGACCGCGAAACGGTCCGCTACCAGCTCCAGCTCCCAACGGTCGACCAGGATGTTCTGCGTCCCCCGATCCGCCGTGGAAACCTCCACCGAGTCGGAACGGATACTCCTGCTGTTGGCGATCGCGTTGATGGAATCCTTCGGCATCGACACCGCAGTCACCGACGAACCCGAGTACGGCACGCTGCCCGGCCTCGTCCTCACCCCCCAGCGGGCGATCGTCGCCACCTGGCTCCGCGCGGACGGCGTATGGCACGTCGACGTCACCGACCAGCGCGCCGCCATCGCCGAATACCGCGACGCCGCCGCACACGTACAGGCCCACTCCGTCATCGCCGGCGACACCACCGGCTCCCGCATGCAGGCTCTCGCCGACTACCTGAACCTGGACTGGACCCGCCTGCGCCACCGGTGCGCCGAACTCGGCGACCACGGCCTGGCCGGCATCGCCGAACCCCGCAGCCGCCTGCTCTGCCTCGACGGCATCGACCGGGCGTGCCGATTCGTCGGCTCCCTGCCGTAATAGGCTCCCGACACCACCACGAACAAGCGTCCGTACGGAAGGAACCCGGTGTCCTCAATCCCGGCAACGCCCACGCCACGGGTGGTGGTGTTCGGCCTCGGCGGCACCATCGCCATGACCAGCGGCACCGGCGGCGGCGCGGTCAGTCCCGCCCTGACCGCCCAGCAGCTCGTTGACGCCGTACCCGGGCTCGCGGACGCCCGGATCGCGGTCGACGTCGTGGACTTCCGCCGCCGCCCCGGCGCGAGCCTCACCGTCGCCGACCTCACCGAGCTGCACACCGCCGCGACGCAGGCCCTGGCCGACGGCGCGACCGGTGTCGTCGTCACCCAGGGCACCGACACCATCGAGGAAACCGCCTACCTGCTCGACCTGCTCCACCACCGCCCCGAACCGGTCGTCGTCACCGGCGCGATGCGTAACCCCACCCTCGCCGGCGCCGACGGCCCCGCGAACATCCTCGCCGCCATCCACACCGCCGCCTCCCCGCAGGCGCGGGACCAGGGCTGCCTCGTCGCCTTCGCCGACGAGATCCACGCCGCGCGATGGGTGACCAAGACCCACTCCACCAGCGGCGCCACCTTCCGCTCCCCGGACACCGGCCCTCTCGGCTACGTCCTCGAAGGCACCGTACGGATGCTGAACCGGGTGCCGCACCGGCTGACCATCCCCGCCCCGCAGCCGACGGACACCGCGACCGTCGCCCTGCACACCGTCACCCTCGACGACGACCCCACCATTCTCGACGCCATCGGCCGGCACTGCGACGGCCTCGTCATCGCCGGATTCGGCGTCGGCCACGTCCCTGAACCCCTCGTCGACACCCTCACCACCCTCGCCGGACGAATCCCCGTCCTCCTCGCCTCCCGCACCCCCGCCGGACCCACCCTCACCCGCACCTACGGCTTCCCTGGCTCCGAGCAGGACCTCATCGCCCGTGGTCTCATCCCCGCCGGCTGGCTCCACCCCTACAAGGCCCGCGTCCTGCTCCGCGCCCTCCTCGCCGCCGACACGAAACCACACGACATCACGGCCGCGGTCACCACAGCCGGTGGACTCACCGAACCCACCACCTGGCCCTGGACCACCACCAGCGACGACCGGTTGGGAACGAGCCGTACGGATGCGTAGCCACGACCTGACCCCCGGCCGAATGATCGGCGTCGTCTTCGACCACGGCGACGACTTCTTCACCGCCCTCACCGACGCCTGCCGCACCCACAACCTCAGACAGGGCTACATCCCGATGTTCATCGCCGGCCTCAGCGAGGCGAAGATCGTCGGCACCTGCCAACGCCTCGACAACCCCGACGCACCCGTCTGGTCACACGTCGACCTCACCAACATCGAAGCCCTCGGCGGCGGCACCATCGCCTGGGACGACACCACCGGGACCATCACACCCCACATCCACATCACCGCCGGACTCAAGGAACACAGCGCCACCGCCCACACCAGCCACCTCCTCGACGCGACCGTCCAGTTCCTCACCGAAATGCTCATCATCGAAGTCACCGCACCGACCATGCGTCGGCTACCGAACCCCGACCTCTACGACGTACCGCAACTACACCTCGGACCGGCAGGGCACGGCAGCTGATCGAGCATGACCGTAGATTGTTGGTCTGCCACCGTGAAGCCGGGCGAGCGGCGAGCCTGTTCGCGGCGTTGCCACCGCAGACTTCCCGGGATCGCGTGGGAAGATGATGTGCGGAGCCGGCGGGAGGTCGTGCTGGACCGGCTGCGGGCGGGCTCGGTGAGTCACCAGTGGGTCAACCGCCAGGGTGACGGCGTTGGGCCTACGTGGAAAGAGCCCGCCTGAGAGACTTCAGAACCGAGGACGCGATGGACACCGCCGCTAAGCTCGCCGTGTTGATCGATGCGGACAACGCCCAACCGACGACCATCGAGGCGCTCCTGGCCGAGGTCGCCAAGTACGGCACCGCCCACGTCAAACGCGCCTACGGCGACTGGACAGGGACCAGCCTCCGAAGCTGGAAGGACCTGCTGCTCTCCCAGTCGATCCAACCCATCCAACAGTTCGCCTACACCACAGGCAAGAACGCCACCGACTCGGCGTTGATCATCGACGCGATGGACCTGCTGTACTCCGAACGCTTCGACGGGTTCTGCATCGTCTCCAGCGACAGCGACTTCACCCGCCTGGCGTCACGGCTGCGCGAATCTGGGCTCACTGTCTACGGCTTCGGCGAACGCAAGACCCCGAAACCGTTCGTCGCCGCCTGCGACAAGTTCGTCTATACCGAGAACCTGAACTACGCCAGTACCCGCTCGCCAGAGGACATCACACCGACCAAAACCACCCCAGTGGCAGCTCATCCCAAGAGCGACCCGGCTCTGGTCGCTCTGCTGCGCAACGCGGTCGAGGCCGCCTCGGATGACGACGGCTGGGCGCACCTGGCCAACGTCGGCAACATCATCCTCAAGCAGCGGCCCGACTTCGACCCGCGAAGCTACGGCTACGGCAAACTCAGCGACCTCGTCACCGCGACCGCCTTGTTCGTCACTGAGCGACGTAACCCCGGAGGCGGCAAGCCCGGCGTCATCTACGTCCGCGACAAACACCATTCATCAGCGACGACGCCGAAGTCCCGCTCGGCTCCCGCGACCGACAGCCCTCTACCGCTGACGACCGCTGACTGAAGCGGAGGCCGCAGCGATCTCGCCCGCGTGGCAGCGCCATCACAGCCAGCCGTCACAGTGGGCTGCACGCCCGGTGAGCCGCCGAGGCGGCTCCTGTCCGCGCCCCAGGGGGAACAACTGTTCAGCCTGTGAGCTCTTCGGCGAGGATCCGTCTGATGCGGACCGGGGGGAAGTTTTGCGTGCTTCCGATCGCGCGTTCGAGGATTTTCCTGAAAACGTCGATTGCGACCAAAATCTCTATGTCTGGGCAATCCAGCGTTCCCTCGGCGGTGATGACACCGAGAATCCCATCATGCGCTGTTGCAACATTCGTGAGTTCTGGATCTTGACCCTGCTCGAAGGTGAGCAGTTGATCCATGAGGATCTCAGCTCGCTCGTCGAGTTCGCGCCCGGGGAGTTGTTGTCCGTCTGGTCCTGCGGGTGCGAACTGCACGTGGATGCGTACCCGCATGCCTGGCCTTGGCTCCAATCGGCTCGGACGATACAGGGGAGGAAGAACGCCCAGCGCATCAATTCCGTAGCGTAGTCAGATGGATGCTTGGGGTTGTGGTGGACCTGTCGGGCGTGCTCCCGGCAGGGGCAGGTGACCTTGTACCACCGTGCCCGCCACCTGATAGTGAATCCGCGTGCTTTGAGGTCCTCCAACGCCTGATCGATCGGGGGTTCTGCGTGGGGCGGATTTCCACACTGATAGGTCACTGTCACTCCGGTAGGGGCGGCTACGGCCGCTGACCCGGCGGTCGGGACAGACGGTCGGTTACGCCCGAGTGGTGTCTGATCATACGGTGCGATCGGAATGTGAACATCCCCCGCACAGCGAGTGCGGAAGGTGACACGTACGCTACGCCGGCTATCGACGTGGACGTCGGACAGCGTGTCCGGCGGGCCGTGAATCTCCTGTTTGCACCCGGCGCGAGTCGGCGGCTGCTGGTGTCCGCCTTGTCGCTACGTCTGTTGACGGGTGTCGGAAGTTGGGGTCGAGGGTGTTCGACACGTGCTCACCGGCCTTGACTGGGTTCCAAAGCCGACATGGTGGGAGGGCTGAGACGTGATCGACGTCAGGTCGGTGCCGGGAGAGGACACCGGCTCCCGTGTTCCTCCAGCCGCTAGCCCGCTGTCGTTGGTGGCCTTGGTGGGTCCACCCGCTGCCGGAAAGTCGACCGTCTCGGCGTTCCTGGCTGCGGCCGGTGCGAGTGTTTTCCGGCTGCGGGAGTTCGCCTACCGCTGTCGCAGCGAGGGCCGGTTCGATCCCCGGGTTTTCGACACCGACGATCCACTGGGCTGGTACGGCGACAGCACCGTCGAGCTCCTACTGACCGCAGCGTTCGTCGATGGTGCCTACGCCGATCGTGGCGTCGTGTTGCTGGAGAACCTTCCCGGCAACGCGAATCAGCTTCAGATGATCGCGAAGATCGCTGCATTGGGTGGATCGGTGGTGGGTGTTGAGCTGCTGGCGGACGACCTGACTGTCGAGACCCGCTCGCGCGGGCGCCGGGTCTGTCCCGCCTGTGAGGCTGACCCGCAGGGTGACCCGCACCGGCCCGCTGTCGGCAGCGAAACGTCGCCTGGCCGCTGCCGACGATGCCACACCCTCCTTGTCCCTCGACGCAGCGACGACCCCGTCGTACTCAGCGCGCGACTACGCCGGTACCGGGACCGAATCCCGGGGATCCGCGCACTCGCGCAGGAGGAGGGACTGCCGTACCGCAGGGTCGACGCGACGCAGGCTGCTGACGCCTGTCGGGAGGCGGTGGCGGCGGCCGTCCTGAAACTCGGCCACTCAGTTGTCGTCACCAAGTCCTCGTCTGTCTGAAGGAGTCCGTCATGACACCTGTCCGCGTCGGCATCCCCACGATGCGCCGAACCGGCCTCGGGGCCGACCCCTACGGCCACGCCCGGCTACCCGTCGGCGCACACGACACCACCCCCGAACGGATCGACCGGATCGAGTACGGCCGGTTCCGGAACCTCTACGTCTACATCACCAACCGCTGCCAGTTGCGGTGCGCCCACTGCTACATGGGCGATCGGCTCGACTCGGCGGAGAAGATGCCCTACGCCCAGGTGATCGAGACGCTGCGGTTGTGGCGGCGGATGGGCAGCTCGAAGCTGACGATCCTGGGCGGCGAACCGACGCTGCACCCGGACTACATCCGCATCATCCGCGCCGCCGCCGATATCGGGTTCGAGCACGTCATCACCACCAGCAACGGACTGGAACCGGCACGGCGCAAGTTCGCCGACATGCGCCCGAACGACTTCTCGTACGTGCAGATCAGTCTCGACGGTGGGTCGGCGGACAGCCACGACCGCATCCGGGGAAAGGGAACCTTCGACGAGACGCTACGCAATGTCGCTACCCTCGCACGGAGGGGCTTTGACGTACGGATCATCTGCACCGTGAATCGGGCCAACGCCAGCGACAGCCTGAGGCTGCTGCAAATCGCCGACGACCTCGGCGTGTCCCTGGTCAAGTACCACGTGTTCAGCACCATCGGCATCGGCCACACCTCGACGGAGATGGCGATGCCACCACACGAGTGGATCGCCTTCTACGAGAACCTGGAACAGGTCGCTCCCAACTACCGCACCCGCACCTGGTATCAACCCACCTACGCGCGGCGTGAGCGCATCGCCCACTACGCCGCCCAGGGCTACCAGGGGTGCATCGGCCGCACCTTGGACCGGATCTCGGTGTTCCCCGACGGCCGCGCCTACGTCTGCTCGTACCTGTTCGACACCGACCTGCACTACGCGAACATGATCGACGGCCGAATCGAGATCAGCAAGGGGCCGAACGAGTTCGACCTGTTCACACGCGTGTTGAGCCGCCCAAGCTGCGGCGGCTGTGACGTCACCGACGGCTGCGGCGGCGGAGGAACTCGTGATGGGTGCGGCCTCCTGCACGGTGCCGGACATCGTGCCGGTGTGCCGCCTCTGGAAAGCCGACGCATGACCACACCATGCCCTTGGACAGCAGCGTCGGCCGGACCGGCCGAGCCGACAGCGCCATCGAATGTGAGGAGTAGCCCATGGGCAAGCAACGCGCCCAGCTCGACCTGCACCTGATCCTGCGCCGTGACGAGGACATCCTGCTTGGCCAGCGGCAGAACACCGGCTGGGGCGACGGCCGCTGGCACCTGCCATCCGGCCACGGCGAGGACGGCGAGTCCGCAGTCGCCGGCCTCGTCCGCGAGGCGAAGGAGGAGATCGGCGTCGACATCAATCCTGCCGACGTGCGGTTCGCCCACCTGCTGCACCACCACACCGAGTCCGCCCGGGCCGCGCTCTTCTTCGAGGTCACCCGCTGGACCGGCGAACCGGTCAACAACGAGCCGGACAAGTGCGCCGGCTGGCGATGGTTCCCCCTGTCCGGCCTGCCCGAACAGATGATCGACTACGCGGCCGAGGCACTCGCCCGCTACGCCAAGGGCGAGTCCTACTCCGAACGCGGCTGGCGGGACTAACGCCGTGGCGGACCGACTCCTCGACCTCGCCTGTGTCAGCTACCTCGCCGCCGCGCAACTCCTCCACGTCCACGCCTACCCACGCGCCAACAGCGGCACGGTCGTCAACGCGATCGCCGCATCCGTCGCGGGAGACGGTCCACTCACCGCCGTCACCGCCGCCCGAGCCGGCCTGACCGTCGGATTGGTCACCAACCGGGTCGGCGATGACCCCGCTGGCCACCACCTGCTCGCAGCCCTGACCACCGCAGGAGTCCGCCACGCGCTGCACCCCGACCCGGACGTCCCCACCCCGCACCTGACCGTGATCGCCGACGAGGACGACACCCGCACCTGGTTCGCCGCCCTGCACCACGCCTACGCCGACCTACACCACGCCGACCTGACACCACTCGCCAAGGCCCGCATCGGATACATCGACTGCTACCAGGTCCTCACCGACTTCGCGGCCCACGCGATCACCACCGCCCACGGCACCGGGCTGGTCCTCAACCTCGGCGGCGACCCCCTCGCGGACACCATCGCCGACGCCGCCCACGGGGAACGGGTGCTGGCCGTGCAGACCAGCCTCGACGAATCCGACGCCGACGACGCGGAAGAACTCGCGACACACCTGTACGAACGGATCCGCCCGGACGCGGCCGTCGTCACGCTCGGCCGGCTCGGCGCCATCGCCCGCACCCAACACCGCCGACACCGCACGTCAGCGCCACCCGGACCGGTCACCCACACCCACGGCGCCGGAGCGTCCTTCTCCGCCGGCTACATCCACGCCCTTCTCGTCGGCGGTGACACCGACGCCGCCCTGCGCGCCGGCTGCGAAGCCGGTACCACCCACTGCGTCACCTCCGCCGCACTGGCACCCCACCTGCTCGCACAGCGCCCCGCCGCCTGAAGGGAAACCAGCGATGGACGACCTACTCGCCGACATCAGCAAACTGGACTGGACCGACCTCACCGCCGTCACCACCACCAGCGACATCCTGCTCACCCGCCTCGACACCGAACGGGACCTGCTCCGCGGGCTCATCGACGACGCACTCGCCGACCCGAAACTGCTGCGGCTGTGCGAGCACTACGACATCCTCGACAAGATCGTCATCCACGACGACCCAACCGGATGGCGGCTACGACTGCACATCTTCCTACCCGGCTACTTCGACCGACCCCACAACCACCGGTGGAGCTACGTCAGCCGCATCCTGCACGGCAGCTACACCCACACCCTCTACGGCACCGAAGACCTCATCAGCGACACCATCGACCCCGCCACACTGCTACCGCGCATGGTCCGCACCGAGCAGCCCGGCGACACCTACACCCTGCACCACACCATGATCCACTCGGTGGTGGCTCAGCCCTACACCACCTCACTGATCGTCCGCGGACCCGCGGTCAAAGACCGGTTCGTCGTCACCGACCGACACACCGGCCACGCCTGGTGGCAGTACGGCACCGCCAACGAGGACCCCGCCGAGACAGCCCGCAAACGAATGACCCCCGACCAGGCGACCGCACGCGTCCGCCACCTTACCGAGCTGGGCCTACTGAGTTGAGGCCGGAACCCGGACCAGTGGCCCCGCCGCAGTACATCGCCGCCCGGGTTGTGCCTGCACACGCGAAGCTCTTCACCTTGCGACCCTGGGGCCGGGCTCCTCGCTCCCCGATGGGCGGATCGGCGGCAGGCGGACGGCGACGGACGATGCCCGTTCGTGTGGTTCCGAAACCGGCAGTCCGCCAGCTACGTTGACGACCTGTCCGCTCGTCGGAGGTCGGCGCTCGTGAAGGTCATCTACCGGATCACCTACCCAAACGGGAAAATCTACGTGGGCAAGGACCTGACAGGAACGTTGAATTATTACGGAAGTGCCAACAGTCGACTCATAGAAGCAGATTTCACTGACGAGGAACGTCGAGACTTCACCATCCGAAAAGAAATCCTCTGGGAGTCCGATACTGCCTCGAACGCTGAGGTGGGCAAACGGGAAGTTGAGTTCATCAGGAGCCTTCGGGCAAATGATCCGTCAATTGGCTACAACCGCTGGCCTGTATTCCGGGAATCGATGTAAGCCGGGTTGACTATCACTCAAACCCAGCTGCCAGTAGAGCAGTTGACCGACCCCAGTCGGCGATAAGAAAGCTGAGGCCGTGAGTGCCCCGGGCCCAGAGCCAAAGCAAAGTCGGTTAGTCACTAATTGACTGCTTTGAGTAGTGCCGGGATGAGCATTTTGTCAG
>NZ_JBHMIM010000053.1:0-45658 GCF_048060115.1 Micromonospora sp. LOL_023 | reverse complement strand
ACAACCGAACCACCTGAGCCGAGTACCGGCACTACACCCAGTCGCGGACCGTTACTCGCAAAGGCTCACTGGGACCGGCGTCGGCGGCCGACCAGGATGTCCAGGTCAGTCGCCGACGCCGGTCCCACTGCCGTCCGTCACAAGTCGCCGTGGCCGGTCAGTACCGGCTCACGCTGCGCCGGCTGCTGACTCCCACCACCAGTGCGACACCCACGGCGGCGAGCACCACCTGCAGGAAGAACTCCCGCCAGTCGAACCCGGAGGTGGTCGCGAAGCCGGCGGCCTGGGCGATCACGGTGCCCAGCAGCGCCGCACCGATACCGATCAGGATCGTGAGCCAGATCGGGATGTTCTGCTTCCCGGGCACGACCAACCGGCCGAGCGCACCGATGATCAGACCGATGATGAGCGCGGAGATGATGCCGGCAACAGTCATTGTTCTTCCTCCTCGTCGGAGATGTCGCGTTGTCGTTGGTGACCGCTATGTTCCCGGCCCTGTCGACAACCAAACCGATTGATCGGCGGCGACGGAAAACTGCCTCATCGGCCGGAGGATCCGTTCGGGTCCCGTGCCGCCCTCGCGGATGCCGCGAGGTCCCGTACCGCCGCGTCCATGGTGGCGAAGGCCAGCGGCGGCGGGTCGTCCAGCGCGAACCAGGCCAGCTGGGTCGCCTCGGCGGGGTCGAGTCGCAGCTGGCCACCCGGTACGGTCGCCAGATAGAAGCACTCGAGCACCGTCAGCGTCTCGTCCTGGAACTCGTACTCGCCCAGGTAGAGCCCGACCAGGTCGCCGAGCTCGATCTCGACGCCCAGCTCCTCCCGACACTCGCGCGCCGCCGCCACGCGCGGATGTTCGGCACCGTCGCAGAATCCGCCTGGTGTCTCCCAGTGGCCGGCCCGCGGTGGTCGTGCCCGCCTGATCGCCAGGAACCGGGTGCCGCCCGGGTCGAGCACGACGACGTTGACCGCCGGCCGCGCGTTGTCGAACAGCTGATAGGCACAACGAAGGCAGCGGGACGGCGGCGGCCCGGGCAGCGCGGCTGAACACCGTGGGCAGTACGCCGCCGCCGGCCCATAGCCGCGGGCCGCGCCTGACGGCACGCCCCCCGGGTCCGGCGGGCTCACCGCTTGTTGCCGCCCTTCCCCTCGGTAGCACCGCCGTCGGAGGACGACAGGGCGGCGATGAACGCCTCCTGGGGGACCTCCACCCGACCGACCATCTTCATTCGCTTCTTGCCTTCCTTCTGCTTCTCGAGCAGTTTGCGTTTCCGGCTGATGTCACCGCCGTAGCACTTGGCCAGCACGTCCTTGCGAATCGCCCGGATCGTCTCCCGGGCGATCACCCGGGCGCCGATCGCCGCCTGGATCGGGACCTCGAACTGCTGACGCGGGATGAGGCTGCGCAGTTTCGCGGCGATGCTCGTGCCGTAGCCGTACGCCTTGTCCTTGTGCACGATGGCGCTGAACGCGTCCACCGGCTCGCCGTGCAGCAGGATGTCGACCTTGACGAGGTCGGCCGGCTGCTCGTCGGTGGGCTCGTAGTCCAGCGAGGCGTAGCCCTTGGTCCGGCTCTTGAGCTGGTCGAAGAAGTCGTAGATGATCTCGGCGAGGGGCAGTGTGTACCGCAGTTCCACCCGGTCGGCGGAGAGATAGTCCATCCCCTGCAGCGAGCCGCGGCGGCCCTGGCAGAGCTCCATCACCGCTCCGACGAAGTCGTTGGGCGTCAGCACCGTGGCGCGGACCACCGGCTCGTACACCTCGGCGATCTTGCCGGTCGGGTACTCGCTGGGGTTGGTGACGGTGATCGTGTCACCGTCGTCCATCAGCACCCGGTAAACCACGTTCGGGGCGGTGGAGATCAGGTCGAGGTTGAACTCCCGCTCCAACCGCTCCCTGATGATCTCCAGGTGCAGCAGGCCGAGGAAGCCGCAGCGGAAGCCGAACCCGAGCGCCCCGGAGGTCTCCGGCTCGTAGACGAGCGCGGCGTCGTTGAGCTTGAGCTTGTCCAGCGCCTCGCGCAACGCCGGGTACTCGGATCCGTCGATCGGGTACAGGCCGGAGTAGACCATCGGCCTGGGATCCTTGTAGCCACCGAGTGACTCCGCCGCCGGTCGGCTGTTGATGGTGACCGTGTCACCGACCCGAGACTGCCGGACGTCCTTGACCCCGGTGATCAGGTAACCGACCTCACCCACACCCAACGCCTGGGCCTTGAGCATCTCCGGCGAGATCACCCCGATCTCCAGCAGCTCATGGACCGCACCGGTGGACATCATCTTGATCCGGTCCCGCGCCTCGATCCGCCCGTCGATGACCCGGACGTAGGTGACCACGCCCCGGTAGACGTCGTACACCGAGTCGAAGATCATCGCGCGGGCCGGTGCGGCCGCGTCACCGACCGGCGGGACGAACTGGCGGACGATCTCGTCGAGGAGGTACGAGACACCCTCGCCGGTCTTGCCGGAGACCCGGATGCAGTCGGCCGGGTCGCCGCCGATCAAGTGTGCCAGCTCCTCGGCGTACTTGTCCGGCTGCGCCGCCGGTAGGTCGATCTTGTTGAGCACCGGGATGACGTGCAGATCGTTCTCCAGCGCGAGGTAGAGGTTGGCCAGGGTCTGCGCCTCGATTCCCTGGGCCGCGTCCACCAGCAGCACCGCTCCCTCACAGGCGGCGAGCGACCGGGACACCTCGTAGGTGAAGTCGACGTGCCCCGGGGTGTCGATCATGTTGAGCACGGCGGTCTCGCCCTGGCGATCGCCGGCACGGACGGTCCACGGCATCCGTACCGCCTGGCTTTTGATCGTGATGCCGCGTTCCCGCTCGATGTCCATCCGGTCCAGGTACTGCGCCCGCATCTGCCGGGGGTCGACGACCTCAGTGAGCTGGAGCATCCGGTCAGCGAGGGTCGACTTTCCGTGGTCGATGTGGGCGATGATGCAGAAGTTCCTGATACGGCCGGGATCGGTGGCGCCGGGGGCGTTCACGCCGGAGTCGGGCGTCGGTGGCACGGTGGTCCGTTCTGCTCGGCTGGAGTGACATCGGGTCAGCTGGCGTCGCCGCCGGCCGATCACCATGTTCCCACGCCTCGGCCGCCCACGATGGTGGCCATGCCCACCCCGCAAATCGCCGCCGCCGGATAGCCGGAGAACCGCCGTCGGCGCGGCAGGATGGACGGGTGGCTACAGTGCGGTTGCCCGCGATCCAGTACGACGCGACAGCGGTCCGGCCCACCTGGGCGGATCTTCCCCCCGACTTGCGGGCGGCGATCTCCGGTCGACTCGGCAGTCCGGTGACCTGGGCGACCAGCGCCGGTGGCGGGTTCACCCGTGGGTTCGCCGCCGTGCTGACCACTGCCGCCGGCGAGCGGGTGTTCGTCAAGGCGGCGTCGCTGGTCGAGCAGCGCCATCTGAGTGACTGGTACGCCCGGGAGGCGGCGCTGACCGCGGAGCTGCCACCCGCGGTGCCTGCGGCCCGGCCACGCTGGACGTTGACCACCGCCGGGTACTTCGTGCTCTGCCTCGACGCGGTCGACGGACGAATGCCCGCGCTGCCCTGGGCGCCGGAGGAACTCAACGCCGCCCTGGCCGCCTGGGCCAGCGCGGCGGCCGCGCTGCGGCGACCACCGGCCGGGTTGGTCGGGGTCGGTCTGCCGCAGCTGGCGGATCTGGTTCGCACGGACCTGGCCTGGTGGCAGGAGATCCACGCGGGCCGGGAGGCCCTTCCGCCGCTGGTGTCCGGCGGTGGATCCAATCCACGGCTGGCGGCCGGGGGTGGGCCGGACCGGTTCCTGCGGCAGTGGCTCCCCGAGCTGGCGGCGCTGGAGGCAACCCTGCCCGACCTGGTGTTCGACGCCGCGGTGATCCACGGGGACCTACGGCTGGACAATCTGCTCGTCGACCGGGCGAACATGGCGTGGATCTGTGACTGGACCTGGTTGTGTCACGGCCCCGCGTGGTTCGACACGGCGAGTCTGCTGGTCACCGCGTACGCCAGCGGGCTGGACGCCGACGCGTTGTTCGCCGCCCATCCGACGGCGGCCGGCGCGCCTGCAGGCGGGTTGGACGCCGCACTCGCCGCACTCGCCGGCTACTGGCTGACCCGGTCGGCCGCCGAACCGACCGGGGCCTCCCCGTACGCCCAGGCGCACCAGCAGTTCAGCGGCGAGACGGCGCTGGCCTGGCTGGCGGCGCGACGCGGCTGGGATGGGCCGTTTTGGTCGCCGCGGGGATGAACTGGTAGCCTGGCTTTTCGCGCGTGGCGACACGTGCCGCCAGCATGCACTGGTGGCCGGGTGGCGCCGCAGGTGAGTTGTCATTTTGGTCGTTTCGATTTCGGATGAGCAGGGCGAGGCTGTCGCGTGGCGAACATCAAGTCCCAGATCAAGCGCAACCGGCAGAACGAGAAGCGTCGGCTGCGCAACAAGTCTGTCAAGTCGGCGCTGAAGACCGCCGTCCGCAAGTTCAACGAGGCCAGCTCCACCGGCGACAACGAGCAGGCTCAGGCGCTGATGCGGGAGGCGAGCCGCAAGCTCGACAAGGCGGTCAGCAAGGGCGTGATCCACAAGAACCAGGCGGCGAACCGCAAGTCGGCGATCGCCAAGCGCCTGCAGGCGCTCGCTTCCTGACGAGCACGGTCACCACCTGACGTATGACGAGGAGCAGGGCCGGTCTGCGGACCGGCCCTGCTCCTCGTCATACGTCCACGACTCGACTGACCCACTGCGCGATTGAAGACTGACCCACTGCGCGACTGAACCGGACCCGCTCGCCGGTCGAGCGGACCTGGCGCGAGGGTCAACTGCCGCCGGGGCCCCGCGTGCCGCTGCCAGCCGAGCCGGCCTGCACCACCTCGAGCAGCACGGTCGGCGCCCCGAGGGCGGCGGTCGTGGCAGGGTCGATCTGCAGCGCTTCCAGCAGGACAGTAGGTGCGGCCAACGCCGCGTGGGCGGGCGCCGTCGCCGTGGAGTGCGCCCCACCGAGGTGGCGGATCCGAATGCCCGGACCGAGCCCGGCGGCGGGGCGGCCGATCCCGGGATGGTCACCGACCACGGGCCTCGGGGTCCGTCCCACCGCCGGTACCACCTCGCGGCGGAACAGCTCCTGCTCTCGTTCGGGCACCAGGTCGGCCGAGCGCTCCACGACACCCGCGACGAAGTCGTTGATCTTGACCATGATCGCGACGGCGACCGGAAGTACGAATATGCCCCACCACGCAATGAGCTCCGCGAGAGCCAGCAGTACACCGACGACGAAGCTGCCCTCGAAGAACACCAGGCAGGCCAACCCGCCCGGCTGTACGTACCGTAGCCGCAGCGCGCGGGCGTAGATCGGCGGCTGGAACTCCTCGCCGTCGTCGTCGGCAACCGGCTCGACCTCCGACACTCTCACCGTCGATCACCACCAGTACGCCGTGCCTGGGCGACCGCGACCACCGCCCGTTCCAGGGCGTAGCCACGGTCGTCGGAGCCGCCTTTGACGTCAGAGTTGCACCGGGCAGCGGCGTGCATCGCGTCGACCAGGCCCTCAGGGCTCCAACCCCGGCCCTGTCGTTGGGCTCGCTCGATCTTCCACGCGGGCATGCCGAGACTGCTCGCCAGCTGGTACGGACTTCCTCGGCCGGCCGAGGTGACCCGGGCGACCGTACGGATACCGTCGGCCAACGCGTCGGCGATCGGCACCGCGTCGACTCCGACGTGCAGTGCCCATCGAAGCGCCTCCAACGCCCCGGGGACGTCCCCGATGATCGCCGCATCCGCCACGGTGAAGCCGCTGACTTCGGCCCGGCCCCGGTAGTAGCGGGCCACGGTCTGCGCGTCGATCCGGCCGCCGGTGTCCGCCATCAGCTGTGCTGAGGCGGCGGAAAGCTCCCGCAGGTCGTTGCCGACGGCCGCGAGCAGCGCCTCGGCGGCGTCCTCGGCGCATCTGCCGCCGGCGCGGCGGAACTCCTCCCGGACGAAGGCGACCCGTTCGCGGTGGCCTTTCAGCTTGACTGCCGGAACCACGGTGGCACCGGCGGCGCGTAGTCCGTCGGCGAACGACTTGCCTTTGGCCCCGCCGGCGTGTGTCACCAGCAAGGTCACCTCCGGGTCCGGCTGCTTGGCGTAGCCGAGCAGGGCGGTGGTCAGGTCCTTGCGGGCGTCCTGGCCGCCGCGCAGGATCAACAGCCGCCGCCCCCCGAACAGCGACGGACTCAGCATCTCGGCCACCTCGCCGGCGGCTACCACGCCCGCCTCGTACTCGCGCACGTCGGCATCGGGGTCGGCCGCGCGGGCGGCCTGGGCGGCTTCGGTCACCGCACGGGTGACCAGAAGTTCCTCGTCACCCAGCACCAGCACGAGGGGGGGCAGCACGGCAAGATTCACGCCCGCCATATTCGCACGGTCCGTAGCGACGGCAACAACCCCCAACTTTTCCCTCAGTAGCGGTTCGATCACTCTCTGATAATAGGGACATTTGACCTGACTGCTCTCGAACAGCCACGGATCAGGACGACATCTCGACTCGGTACCGGCTCACGAGGCCCCGTCCACGGCGGTCAACCGGCGGGTCGACACCGCGAGTCGACCGTCGCGCCACACCACCGCCAGATCACCGTCGACATCGGTGCGAAGCACCCGGGCCCCACCTGCCGACAATCGGGCGAGCACCCCGGGATCCGGATGGCCGTAGCGGTTGCCGGTGCCCACCGGGACGACCGCCACCGCCGCATCGACGGCATCCAGGAAATCCACCTCCTGAAACGACGAACCGTGATGCGCCACCTTCAACACGTCCGCCCGCAGCCCCGCCGGACCGAGTCGGTCGAGCAACGCACGCTGCGACTCGTGCTCGGCATCGCCGGTCAGCAGGATGCGCACGCCTCGGACGACGGCGAGCACCATCAACGAATTGTTGTTCGGGTCGGACCTTGTCCCGGAGAACGACTCGGTCGGGCCGAGCACCGTCAACTCCACCGACCCGTGCCGGAACGTCCAGCCGGCCGGCACCGCGCCGATCGCGACACCCCGGCCGGCCGCCGCCATCGTGACCGCGTCCCGGCCGGCGGCCGGCTCCGGCCACCCGGTGGTGGCGACGGTGGTGACCCGCCGGTTGCGCAGGATGCCGCCGACCCCGGCCACGTGATCGGCGTGGAAGTGACTGACGACCAGCAGCGGAACCACCCGTACCCCGAGACGTCGCAGGCATCGGTCGGCGGCCGCCGGCTCCGGACCGGCGTCTATCACGACCGCGGTACGCGGACCCGCCGGCAGCACCACCACATCGCCCTGTCCCACCGCGCAGACCGCCACCACCCAGCCCGGCGGCGGCCAGCCCGCGACGACCAGCCGCACCGGCAGGGCACCGACCACCGCCGCGACCGCGACGACGACCAACAGCTTGCGGGCCAGCCCGTGGCGTAGCAGGACCAGCACGATGAGCGTCAGACCGGCCAGCGCCAGGGCACCTGTCACTCCGTCCGGCCACGGCAGCGCACCCGCCGGCACCCTGGCTCCGTACCGGGCCACCACGACCAGCCACCAGGCTGGCCAGTGGGCCAACCAGGCGAGCCACTGCGCACCGACCGGCCAGATCGGTGACAGGATCGCGGTGGCCACGCCGAGCACCGTCGCCGGGGCGATCGCCGGCACCACCAACAGGTTGGCGGGGACCGCGACGAGGCTGATCGTCCCGGACAGGCCGGCGACCACCGGAGTGCAGGCCAACTGCGCCGCCGCCGGAATCGCCAGCGCCTCGGCCGCGCCGGCGGGCACCCCACGGGCCGTCATCGCGTCCCGCCAGCGCGGCGCGAGCAGCAGAAGACCACCGGTGGCCAGCACCGACAGGGCGAAACCCGCGTCGGCCGAAAGCTCCGGATCGATCATCACGAGAACCGCGATGGTGGTGCACAGCGCCGGTAGGGCCGCCCGCTGTCGGCCGGTAGCCAGGGCGAGCAACCCGATCGCCCCCATCACACCGGCACGCACCACACTCGGCGACGGACGTGCCAGGATCACGAAACCCACCAGGGCGACGGTGCACGCGGCCGCCGTCAGCCCGGGTCCGGCGCGGCACCAGCGCATGATCAGCAGAACGAAGCCGACCGCGATGGCGACGTTGGATCCGCTCACGGCGACCAGGTGAGTCAACCCGGTCGCCCGGAAGTCCTCCTCGACACCGACGTCGAGCCGGCTGGTGTCGCCCACCACCAGGCCAGGCAGCAGTCCGCCCGGCTCGTCGTGCAGACCCACGCAGGCCCGTTGCAGCCCGGTACGCAGCACACCGGCGGCCCGTTGCGCCCAGCTCGACACACCAACAGGCACCGGGTCGTCCGCCGTGGACACCACGCCCGCGTTGAGGTCGCCGCCACGCGACGGCGCGAGCCGGCCGTCCACCCGGACCCGCTGGCCGGGCAGCAGCCCCGCCCACCCGCCGCTGGTGCCCAGCACCAACAGCCGGGCCCGCACCACCGACGAGCCGACGGACGCCACCGCGCCCGACTGCAGCGACAGGTCGGCCAGCCGGACAGGAACCAGCCACAGCGCGGGCCCCGCCACGGCGGACCTGACCTGACGTGGATCATCGCGGATGATCAGCTCCACAGTGACCGCCGCCCGGTCCCGGACCAGCGTCGCGAGCGGATCGGCGTCGCGGGTGGCGACCCGGGTCGCGGCGGCGGCGCTGCCGCAGACCACCCCGATCGCCAGGGCGACCCCGATCCAGCCGAACCTGCCGGGCCCGCCCAGCCGGCGAGGTCGCGCCCGACCCGGCCGGCCCGGTCGACCGCGCCGCACCCGGTCGGCGGCGAACATCCCGGCCACCAGCCCGACGGCGGCCAGGACACCACCGGCCACCAATGCCAGACCACGGGCGGCCGAGCCGTACACGACGGTGAGCGCGGCCAGCCAACAGGCAACGGCGAAGCCGGCCAGCCGCAGGTCCGGTGCCTCGGTAGGGCTCCGGTGGCCGGTGCTCATACCGTCACCAGGTCACGCAGCTGCTCGAACCGGCTGTCGCCGATCCCGCTGACCTTGCGTAGATCCGCGACCGAGTCGAACCCGCCGACCCGCTGCCGGTACTCGATGATCCGTTGGGCGAGCACCGGCCCGACCCCGGGCAACGTCTCCAGTTGCTGCTGGGTCGCGCTGTTCAGGTCGACCTTGCCCCCACCGGCGGTACTGCCGCCACCGCCGGCCTGCTCACCGCCACCGGACGCACCCGGGCCGAGCGCCACGCCAGGCGGCGGGGTGACGCCGACCGCGACCAACTCGCCGTCGGTGACCTGCCGGGCCAGGTTGAGCCAGGCGAGGTCGGTGCCGGGCAACGCGCCGCCCGCCGCGGCCAACGCGTCGGCCACCCGCGCCCCGACGGGCAGGGTCACCAGGCCGGGCCGGCGCACCCGGCCGGTCACGGCCACGACCACCACGGCGGGTCCGGCACCAGCGGTGGGCTCGACTGACGCCGCCGCGGTCGGCTGGTCACCGCCGACCGGCGGCGCACTGGCGACCGCCGGCACGTCCGCCGACGTCACCGGGTCGACCTGTGGCCGGGCCCGCCAGGTCAGGAACGCGGCGACGGCCACCACCACGACGGCGACGGCGGCCAACGCCTTGACGCCCCGGCTACCCGGATCGAAGGCGGCGAGCCGGTACGCGGAACCGGACTCGATCTCCGCGCCCTGCTCCAGTGCGGCCGAATCCGGGTCGTCGGGCTCGGAGTCCGGGCCTGCCGAACCAACCGAGTCACGCGGAGCGACAGGATCGGGTCGATCTAGCCAGCGGCTGGTCGTAGGGCGCAGATCCGCCAGCCGCCGCCGGGCGGTGTCGTCGTCGGTCACGCCCCAGAAGTTAGGCACCGCAGTGGGCCGGCCGTCGTCACCCGGACACCGGCTGTGGACAACGCCAGCAGCTGTGGACGGGACGACCGGACCAGCCCCGATCTGCTACGGCAGCACTTCTACCGGCCCCGGTCCGGTCAGTGCGCGGCCGCGCGCCGGTGCACCACGATCGACATCAGACCCGGCCCGGTGTGCGCGGTCACCACCGCGCCGATCTCCGCCAGGTAGCTGTCCCGCAGCCGGTCACCGAGCCGGTCGGCCAACTGGTCGCGCAGCTCGGCGGCGCGGTCCGGGTCGCCAAGGTGGTGCACGGCGATGTCGACCGCCGGGGCGTCCTCGGCGGCCGCGTGGGCGAGGTCCACCAGCTTCGCCAGCGCCCGGGCGGCGGTCCGGACCTTGTCCCGCAACACGATCTGCCCGTCGCGCAGGTGCAGGATCGGCTTGACCGACAGCGCGGTGCCCAGCAGCGCGGACGCGGCGGTGATCCGACCGCCCCGACGCAGGTGTTCCAGGGTGTCGACGTAGAGCAGGGTCCGGGTCCGCGCGGCCGTGTCGGCGGCCGCCGACCGTACCTGCCGCAGGTCGCCACCGGCGACCGCGACGGTGGCGGCGGCGAGGGCGGGGAAGCCGAGCCCCATGCCGGTCGAGCCGCTGTCCACCACGACCACCCGGTCCGATCCGACCTCGCGGGCGGCCAGTTGGGCGGCGTCGACCGTGCCGGACAGGCCTGCGGACAGGTGGACCGACACGATCGCGGACGCCGCGGTGTCCTGACTGTCAAGTCCCAGCAACCGCCGGTACGTCTCGACGAACTGCTCCGGCGCGGGCCGTGAGGTGCTGACCGCCGGGCGGCGGCTGGCCAACGCGACGGCGACGTCGGCCGGGGTGAGGTCGATGCCTTCCTGGCGGGCGACATCGTCGATCACCACGGTCAGCGGCACCACAGTGAGGCTGTGCCGATCCGCCAGCTCATCGGGCAGGTAGGCGGTGGAGTCGGTGACGACCGCGACTGGCATTCCGGCACGGTAGCCGATGATCACCAGTCGTTGCCGGTCCGAGCGCCAGTTGTGCGATCAGACCGGCGCTGGAATGTCCCGGGCGCTGGTGACGCCGACGTTGTGCGCCCGCAGCTGCCAACCCCGCACCGGGTCGTCGCGCAGCTCGGTCCAGTGGCAGTTCTGCAGCGGGGCGACCGAACGCAGCACCTCGGTGCCCCAGCCGAGCAGCTGGCCGCAGCCCTGCCGGGCCGCACCGCCGTGGGTGGCGACGACGACGGTGCCGCCGGACACTGCGTCGGCCGCCTCCTGAAGCGCTTCGCCCATGCGTTTGCCGAGATCGTCGAGGCTCTCCACCTCGCAGCCGGGTGCCTGGTCACCGGAGCGCCAGCGGGCGTGCTCGGCGGGGAACCGCTCCGCGATGGTCGGCATGGTGAGGCCCTGCCAGCGCCCGTAGTGCCGCTCCCGCAGCCGTGGGTCGTAACGCACCGGCAGGCCGGTGAGCGCGACCAGGGCCGCTGCGGTGTCGACTGCGCGTTGCAGGTCGCTGGCGACGATGGCGTCCGGCCGCAGTGCCGCGATCAGCGGCGCGGCGGCGGTGGCCTGGGCCCGGCCGAGGTCGTTGAGTGCGACGTCGGTCTGCCCCTGGACCCGGTTGGCGGCGTTCCAGTCGGTGTTGCCGTGCCGCCAGACGATCAGGCGGGTCACTCCGCGGCACCCGCCTCGGCCTCGACCAGATCCCGGTCGACGAACGGAATGACCGGGCAATCCTTCCAGAGCCGGTCGAGGGCGTAGAACTCACGCTCTTCGGCGTGCTGGACGTGCACGACGATGTCGTTGAAGTCGAGCAGCACCCAGCGGCCGGCCCGGTCGCCTTCCCGCCGGATCGGCTTGGCCTTCTCCGGCAGCCCGACCAGGCTCTCCTCGATCGCGTCGACGATCGCCAGCACGTGCCGCTCGTTGGGTGCCGAGGCGAGCACGAAGGCGTCGGTGAGCGCCATCCGGTCGGCCACGTCGATGACGACGATGTCCTGCGCCTTCTTGTCGGCCGCGGCCTGGGCGGCCGTGAGGGCCATCTCCCGTGCGCGCTCTGAGGCGCTCATCGGATCACCTCGACAACACTTCCTTCAGCTAGACGACTTCGGTGTTCTAGCGTCTCACACTCTGCCGACCAGGAAATCCGGACACAGCGCCCAAGACGCCACATATTCGGACTATCTCCCCGAAGATTCCGCGTCGTACAGCCGGCGCTTGGCGATGTACTGCACCACACCGTCCGGCACGAGGTACCACAACGGCTTGCCAGCGGCCACCCTCGCCCGACACTCGGTCGACGAGATCGCCATCGCCGGCACCTCCACCAGGGTCACCGTGTCCGCCGGTAGATGGTCGTCGGACAACTCGAACCCCGGCCGGGTGACCCCGATGAAGTGGGCCAACTCGAACATCGCCGCGGCGTCTTTCCAGGACAGGATCTTCTCCAGGGCGTCGGCACCGGTGATGAAGAACAACTGCGTCTTCGGCCCGTACGCCGCCTGCAGGTCCCGCAGCGTGTCGACGGTGTAGGTGGGCCCCGGTCGGTCGACGTCCGCCCGGCTCACCTGGAACTGCGGATTCGACGCCGTGGCGATGACCGTCATCAGGTACCGGTCCTCGGCGGAACTCACCGTCAGCCCGGCCTTTTCCCACGGATCCCCGGTCGGCACGAAGACGACCTCGTCGAGCGCGAACCGCTCGGCCACCTCGCTGGCCGCGACCAGATGACCCTGATGGATCGGATCAAAGGTCCCGCCCATGATCCCGACCCGACGGATACCCACGTCCATCGAAGAATCGTATGCCGATGATCTACTCCGGCGACCGGCCGCGTGGTGTAGCCAACACTATCGGGTGCCTGCGACCGGACCGTACCCCCGCCGTGCTGCCAACGCCCGGTCCAGGTCGTCGACGGCGTCGACGACCACCCGGCGCAGCCCTGGGGTGAGATCGTCGTGGGCGAGCAGCCCGGCGAGGACCTGCCGGTTCGCCTCGCTCACCGCGTACTGAGGGAAGGCCACCTGCGCCACCCGGTCCGCGACCCACGCCGACCTCAGCCGGGCCGCCGCCGGCATGTCCGCGACATAACGATCGACGTACGGCGCGGTCAGCTCGGCCTGCTCCGGCTGCCAGAAACCCTGCGCGTACGCCTCGACGATCCGGTTCGACAGGCTGGCGTCGCCGACGATCGCCTGCCACGCCCGATCCTTGCCGGCCGGGTCCGGCACCGCCGCCCGGCACCGCGCCCCCCACTGCTCGCCGGCCGCGCTACGGTCCCGCCCGGCCTCGTCGTCGATCTCCACCGACTCGACACCGCCCAGCACCGCCAGCCGGTACAGCAGCAGCCACCGCAGCTCCGCGTCGACCACCAGACCGGCCGGCACGTGCCGCCTGGCGAGCAGCCCGCGCAGCCAGTCGACGTCGGCGCTGGCGGCGATCGCCCCACGGGCGGCGGCCAACTGCACCGAGCCACCCGACGGGGCGGTGGCCAGCAACCGCGTGCAGGCGGCGGCGAGTCGGGCCAGCAGCGCCGGCCGATCCACCGGGTGCGCGTACCGGTCGATCAGTGCAAGGCTCAACCGCTGTACGTCTTCGACCACGACCACCACGGTCTCGGCCGGCAGGGCCTGCTCGATCAACTCGGCCAGCCCGGCCACCGGATGTTGTGCGTCGCGGACCGCGTCCAGGACCGCGCTCCACGACACCGCACGGGCCAACGGGTCGGTCAGTCCGGGAAGCAACGCCGGCAGGGCCGCCGCCGAGCGTGGGTCGAACCGCACCTTGGCGTAGGTGAAGTCCCCGTCGTTGGGCAGCAGCAGGTCGGCCGCCGGCTCACCGACCAGGGCCGGCACCACGGTCCGCCCGCCGTCGGTGTCCGGGTCGAGATCGACCTCCAGCCGGCGACGCCGCACCACCGGCTGGTCGGCGGTCACACCGGCGTCGAACAATCCGAGCCCGATCCGGTGCGGACGCAGCACCGGATGGCTGTCCGGTGCGGTCTGCACCACCGCCACCTCGCGGTAACGGCCGGCCTCGTCGACGATCACCTCGGCCCGGACCGTGTTCACCTGCGGCTGCCGCAGCCACGTCGCCGCCCAGCCGGACAGGTCGCGTCCACTCGCCCTGGCCAGCGCGTCGAGCAGGTCGGCCAGGGTGGCGTTGCCGAACCGGTGGGCGGCGAAGTGGGCGCGCAGCCCGGCCAGGAACGGCTCGTCGCCCAGCCAGGCCACCAGTTGACGCAGCACCGAGGCGCCCTTGGCGTACGAGATGCCGTCGAAGTTGAGCAGTGCCTGGGCCGCGTCGGCGACCTCCTCGGGTGCCACCGGGTGCGTCGACGGCCGCTGGTCGGCCGCGTACCCCCAGGCTTTGCGGACGATGCCGAACGTGGTCCAGGCATCGGTGAACCGGGTCGCCTCGGCGGTCACCCGCACCCCGAGGTACTCGGCGAACGACTCGTTCAGCCACAGGTCGTCCCACCAGCGCATGGTCACCAGGTCGCCGAACCACATGTGGGCCATCTCGTGGGCGATCGTGGTGGCCCGGGTCTCCCGCTGGCTGTCGGTGACCACGGACCGGAAGACGTAGTCGTCGCGGAAGGTGACCAGGCCCGGGTTCTCCATCGCACCGGCGTTGAACTCGGGCAGGAACGCCTGCCCGTACCCGCCGAACGGGTACCGCACCTCGAACAGCTCGTGGAACCGGTCCAGGCACTGCCGGGTGACGGTGAAGATCTCCTCGGCGTCGGCGTCCAGGTGCGCGGCCATCGAACGCCGGCAGTACAGCGCCAGCGGGACGCCGTCGTGCTCGGCCTGCACCGCGTGGTACGGACCGGCGATCAGGGTCACGAAGTACGTCGCCAGCGGCTGCGTCGGCGCGAACTCCCACCGCCCGTCCACCGGCGGCCCGACCGGCTGTCCGTTCGCCGCCACCGTCCACTGCGGTGGCGCGGTGACCCGCAGCCGCACCGGTGCCTTGAGGTCCGGCTGGTCGAAACAGCCGAAGATGCTCGGCGCGTCATCCAGGAAGGACATCGCGTACAGGTACGTCTCACCGTCGGCCGGATCGACGAACCGGTGCAGCCCCTGCCCCGAGTTCGAGTACGCCATCCGCGCCTCGACGATCAGCGTGTTGCGCCCGGCCAGCCCGGTCAGCGGGATCCGCTTGTCGTCGAGCGTGGCCGGGTCCAGGTCGACGTCGTTGAGCCGTACCCGGAGCAACGTCACCGGGGCGACCTCGACGAAGGTCGCCGCTCCCGGCGTGGCCCGGAACTCGATGGTGCTGGTCGAGACGAACTCGGTCGCGCCGACGGTGAGGTCGAGGTCGATCGTGTACGACTCGACGGTGATCGTCGCGGCGCGCTCGGTGGCCTCGGCGCGGGTCAGGCTCGGCATCCGACCATCCTGCCGCACGGCGGGTGACCGGTGCGGGTTAGCCTGTGCCGGTAACCGGGCGTGTACCGCCCGACATCACCCACGTGTGTTCCAGTGCAGAAGGAGTCGACGATGGCGCAGCACCCCAAGGGCGATTTCGACCTGTCCCGTGCGGTGTGGCAGCGGGCCGAAGGGGACGACTCCGAGGGTGCGGTCGAGATCGCGTTCGTCGACGACCTGATCGGGATGCGCAACTCGGCCGAGCCCGACGGCCCGGTCCTGGTCTTCACCCAGGCCGAGTGGGACGCCTTCGTCGCCGGCGCCCAGGACGGCGAGTTCGACCTGGACTGACTCCGTGATCGCGCGGAACCGTCAACTTCCAAGATCGATGTGAGCGCTAGATACCCTACGCCGCGATTTTAGGGTATCTAGCGCTCACATCGATCTTGTCTCAGTACGAGTCGCCCTCACCCCAGCTCAGTGCGTTGATCCCGGCCGCACGATGGAAGCCGGGATGTTCGAGTACGTCGACACAGGTCTCGCCGTCCGGCCCGACCGACCCGCAGAACAACGACTCGGCCAGGTGCCAGGCGTCCGCGTAGGACAGCCGGGCGACGCCGAGCGCCACCTCGGGCCGCAGGATCGCCAACCCTGCCACGTACCGCACCGCCTGCTCGCGGGCGTCGACCAGGGTCTGCGCGCCGAAGGCGACGTGCATGGTGAAGCCGAGCGGTAGCGCCGCAGGCCGTCCCGGTCCGGCAACCAAATTCGGCGGTACGCCGGCCCGGTCGATGCGACAACGCTCCCCTGTCATCCCGGTCCAGCCGTCGACGACAGCGTTGAACGCCCGCTACTCGGCGAGCTGCCGCGCACCCGGCAATCGTCCGTGGCCTGCTCACCGTCTACGACGTGCGAGGTGACGAGGCGGAAGCGATCGTGCAGATCGCCAAGGAGGCGACCAAACGCGGCTGGTGGTACTCCTACCGGGATGTCATCCCGGACTGGTTCGAAACCTTTGTCGGCTTCGAGGGCGAGGCATCGCTGATCCAGGCCTACCAGCCGCAGGTGGTCCCCGGACTGCTCCAGACCGAGGACTACGCCCGCGCGGTGCTCGGGCTGCCGTGGCAGAAGCTCTCCGACGTCGAAGTCGACCGGCGGGTCAAAGCACGGCTCGGTCGGCGGCAACTACTCGAAGAGGAACGATCCGTCTCCTACCACGTCGTCCTCAGCGAAGCGGCCCTGCACTGCCAGGTCGGCTCGCCGGAAGTGATGCGGGAACAGATGGCCAGGCTGACCCGGGCAGTCGAACGCAGGCAGGCAACAGTCCAGATCCTGCCGTTCGCCGCCGGTCCACTTGCCAGTTCCTACGGACCCTTCGTCCTGCTGGACTTCCCATCGACCGAGGACCCACCAGTCGGGTACGTCGAGCACCTGACCGGAGGCCTCCTGTTGGAGGATGCGGCCGCCTGGCATGCACGTACCGATCGAATGGCACAAGAACACTCGCAGCGGCGAGAACGGCGGTGACTGTGTCGAGGTGGCGGCGCTGGGCGGTGGGGTCGGGGTCCGTGACTCCAAGGACCAGGCCGGCCCGGTCCTGCGGTTCGACCCGGCAGCGTGGTCGGCGTTCCTCGACGCGCTCCCCGCGCACCACCGCTGACCGACAGTGTCGGCCGACGGCTGGGAGTGGGACGAGACCCTGTACGCCGGCAGCGCCACGCACTACGCCGCCGGCCGGATGCCGTACCCGTCGATTCTCGCTGAGGCCGTCCGCAGCGCGCTCGGTCTCGACGGCCGGGGCAGGCTGCTCGACGTGGGCTGCGGCCCCGGCTCGTCGACGCTGCTGCTGGCGCCGTTGTTCGAGACGGCGCTCGGCGTCGACGCGGACGCGGACGCCGACATGCTCGCCGAGGCGGCCCGCCGCGCCGACTGGGTGGGCGCCATCAACATCGAGTGGCGTCGGCTGCGGGCCGAGGAGTTGCCGGCGGATCTCGGCACCTTCCGGGTGGTCACGTTCGCCCAGTCGTTCCACTGGATGGATCAGGACCTGGTGGCGGACCGGGTCCGCGGCATGCTCGACCCGGACGGCGCATGGGTCCACATCCACGCCAGCACCCATCGTGGCGTGGACGGCGACGATCCGCTCCCGCACCCGCGCCCACCCTGGGACCGCATCGACGAGTTGGTCGCCGGCTACCTCGGGCCGGTGCGTCGGGCCGGGCAGGGCCGGCTGCCTGCCGGGACCCGATCCGGCGAGGAGGAAGTGATGCGCCGGGCCGGCTTCACCGGTCCGACCCGGCTCGACGTCGGCGGCGGTCAGATCGTCGGACGTACGGTCGACGAGGTCGCCGCTGCGGTCTTCTCCCTGTCCAGCTCGGCTCCGCACCTGTTCGGCGATCGGCTGCCGGCTTTCCAGGCGGAGCTGCACGAGTTGCTGACCCGGTCATCGGACAGTGGCCGGTTCGCGGAGCGGACCAGGGAAATCGATGTCGTGATCTGGTACCCAGGGTCGACGAGGCCATGATCAGTTGACGAAAAACCGGGACAGCGTCGGCGTGTCGGCCGAATTTTCGTCAACTGATCATGACTGCCGACCGCACCGAGGCGAGTCAGGTCAGGCCGTGGGCGGCTGGACGATCCGGAAGTTGTTGCCGAACGGGTCCCGGCCACCGAAGTCGATGCCGTACGGCTGCTCGTTCGGCCCGTCGGTCAGCTCGACGCCCTTGGCCTTGAGCTCGTCGTAGGTCTTGCGGGCGTCGTAGGTGGTGAAGCCGACGGCGAATCCACTCGCCCCCTTGGAGATCAGCTCGCGTACCTGCTCGGCGGTGCCGGCGTCCATCGCCGGTGGGCCGGGCTTCTCCAGGAGAATGATCCGGTCCGGGTCGTCGCCGGGCACCCGAACGGTCAGCCAGCGCATGAAGCCCATGTCGATGTCGTCGGCCACCTCCAGGCCGAGCTTGCCGACGTAGAACTCGAGCGCTTCATCCTGGTCGAAGACCAAAATGTGCGAAATACGCGTCTTGTTCAGCATGGGACCACGCTAACCGCCGCCGGTACCCCCAGGCTTATCCAAAAGTGACGCGGGTCGGCAGTAGGCCATCGCGAAGCAGCCCGGCGCACCGAGCGGGACGGCCCGGCGACGGTACGCCGTCGGCGACTCGCCGACGATGTCGTGGAACGTCCGGCTGAAGGTGCCGAGGCTGGTGAACCCGACCGCCATGCAGATGTCGGTCACGCTGTGCTCGGTGCCACGAAGCAGGAACATCGCCCGCTCCACCCGGCGCCGCTGCAGGTAGCGGTGCGGTGTCTCGCCGAACGTGGCCCGGAAGGTGCGGATGAAGTGTGCCGGCGACACGAACGCGATCCGGGCCAGCGTCGGAATGTCCAGCGGTTCGGCGTACGCCCGGTCCATGGCGTCCCGGGCGCGCAGCATCCGACGGTTGGACTCCTCGACCGCACGGCTCACCGTGGCATTACACCAGCCCACCCGGACAGGATTCGCGCTCGCCAGCCCTACTGCTGTGCACGTACGCGCACAACCCGAAGAATGAGCACGTACGTACACAGCAGAAAGGCTGAGCACGAACGCGCACAACAGCTAACCTGGGTACGTACGCGCACACGATCGGAACAGGATGCGAATCAGCGACGCACGAGACCTCGGGCTCTTCGTCCGCCAGAGCCGACAGGACAAGGGCTGGACGCAGGCCCATCTTGCCCAGCAAGCGGGGGTGAGTCGACGGTGGCTTTCCGACCTGGAGGCGGGAAAGACGTCAGCCGAGGTCGGCCTGGCCCTGCGGACCCTGAGCGCACTGGGTGCCACCGTGAACGTGTCGTTCCCTCCTCCCGGCGCAAACGGCATCGACCTGGACGAGCTGCTGAAGGACTTCGAGGGTGGCCGTGGCCGAGCAGACTGAGACGAGCGCCGCAACGACGTTGACCGCAATCATGGCCGGCTCCGTGGTCGGGGTGATCACCCAACAGCGTGATGGCCGGTTCATGTTCTCGTACGAGAACGACTGGCAGGCCAGACAGGATGCCACACCGATATCCCTGTCGATGCCGCTGCCACATCGTACCCACGATGATCCAGCGGTGCGGACGATGATGTGGGGGCTGTTACCGGACAACGAGCGGGTCCTGGAGCGTTGGGCACGTGACTACCAGGTCTCGGCCGGCAATCCGTTCGCCCTTCTTCGACACGTCGGCGAGGACTGCGCTGGCGCGGCCCAACTCGTCACCCAGGATCGCGTGCAGGCGGCCGTCGACGGTGATGGCGGCGTCCACTGGCTGACAGCAGACGACCTGGAGCTTCGACTCCGCACCCTCAGAAACGACCCGACATCGTGGCACATCAACAACAGTGGACAGTTCAGTCTAGCCGGCGCACAGGCCAAGACGGCGCTGTATCTCGACGAGGCGAGCCAACGGTGGGGCGAGCCCTGGGGCGCCGTTCCGACCACACACATTCTCAAGCCAGCGGTGACCGGCCTGGACGAGCACGACCTTAACGAACACCTCTGCCTGGCGGCCGCTGGGCTTGCCGGGCTGTCGGCTGCCCGGTCGAACATCGTCAGTTTCAGCGGCGAACGAGCGATTGCCGTCGAACGGTACGACCGCAGGTACAGCCATGGGGCGTTGCACCGGATCCACCAGGAAGACACGTGCCAGGCACTCGCGATCGCGCCGATGCGGAAGTACCAGAACGAAGGCGGGCCGTCACCCGAGCAGATCATCGAGCTACTTCGACGAGAAGTCAGACCGGCAGGGGTCGCCGCCGAACATATTTCCCGATTCGTCGATGCCCTGGCGTTCAACTGGATCATCGCTGGCACCGATGCGCACGCAAAGAACTACTCTTTCCTACTTGCCGGGTCGCAGGTGCGGCTGGCACCGCTCTACGACGTGGCCAGCGCGCTACCTTACGACGACATGTATCTGCCGAAACTGCGAATGGCGATGCGGATCGGTGGTGAATATCGGGTCGACGCTGTCCGGGGTCGTCACTGGCGTCGGTTCGCCGAACAGAACGGGCTCGACGCACAGGATGTACTGGCGCAGGTGGACGCTCTGGCAGCCCGTACCCCGGGTTGTTTCGCGGCCGCCGCCGAAGACCACGCGGTCCGCTCGCTCGGCAGCACACTGCCGGTCCGCCTGGTCCAGCGGGTGACCGGTCGCGCGGCGCGTTGCCGCCAGGTGCTGACCGAGGTGTGACCGGCGGTCAGTCGGCGCAGCGCAGTACGGCCTGGCCGCGTACCTCGCCGGCGGTGACGTAGCGGATCGCCTCCGCCGCCTCGGCCAGTGGGAACGTCCGGTCCAGCACTGGTCGGACCGCCCCTGATTCGATCATGCCGGTGATGGTGACCAGATCGTCGTGGCTGTCTTTGTGGATCACGGGTCGGGTCTTGAGCCCGCGCAGTGGCGCGCCGACCATCGCCCGCAGCCACCGGTCGGTGCCCATGAACCACCGGCCGCCGGTGCCGCCGACGTAGGCGACAGTGCCGCCGGGGACCAGCACCCGGGCGACCTCGGCCAGCGACGGGTTGCCGTACAGGTCGATAAGCAGGTCGAAGCGGCGGCCGAGGTCGCGCAGCGGGGTGGCGGTGTAGTCGACGACCTCGTCGGCACCGAGCCCGGCGACCAGGTCCATCTTGCTGGTCCGGCACATGCCGGTGACGTGGGCGCCGTACGCCTTGGCGAACTGCACGGCGTAGGTCCCGACGCCGCCGGACGCCCCGGTGATCAGCACCCGGCGGCCCGTGTCACCGGCTGGCCGAGGGTCCTCGGTGCTGTCGGGCCGCAGACCGGCTCCGTCCCGGACCGCCTGCAGGGCGGTGAAGGCGGCGATCGGCACCGCCGCCGCCTGCTCCAGGGTGAGGGTGGCCGGGATCTGTGCCAGTTGCTTCGCAGGCACCGCCGCGTACTCGGCGAAGGTGCCGGCGGCCCAGCCGTACACCTGGTCACCGGGTCGCAGGCTGGTCACCGCCGCGCCAGCCTCGACGACGGTGCCGGCGAGGTCGTAGCCGGGGATCCGGGACCTCGGCCGGCGCCAGCCGGTGACCGGCCGGGCAATGTACGGCAGTCCTCGGACGAGGTGCCAGTCGGTGCCGCTGACCGGCGTTGCGTGCACGCGGACCAGCACGTCGTGCTCCCCCGGCACCGGCCGGGGAACCTCGCGCAGGACCATGACGTCCTGCGGTGCGCCGTACGAGTCCTGAGTGATCGCTTTCATGGTCGTTCCTCCGTGAGGGGTAACGGGAATGGTGGAACGGGTGGTCAGGCCGGCTCGTCGCCGGCGTACTGGAAGACCTCGTCGAGGGGGACCTTGAAGACGCGGGCGATCTGGAAGGCCATCTCCAGCGAGGGCGAGTACCTGCTTTGCTCGATGGCGATGACGGTCTGCCGGGTGACGCCGAGCCGTTTGGCCAGCTCGGCCTGGGTCATCTCCCCGTTGGTGAAGCGCAGGGCCCGGATCGAGTTGGTCACCCTGGTCGGTTCTCTGCCCACGCTTCACCACCCCCGGCGGTACGCGACGATCTTGACGATCGCGCCGATGGAGGTGGAGACCACGAACACCGCGTAGATGGCGTTGGCGATCCAGAAGTGGTCGAGCTCGGCCAGGGTCAGGCCGAGCGGCAGCACCATTCCGACCGAGAGGACCAGCCCGGAGACGTAGTCCCCGCGCCGGTTGATGTCCTTGTCGCGGACGTCGATCTGGTACGTCTCGCTCGGCACGGCCATCTCGACGACGATCCGCAGGACCATCGCGGCGACGACGGCGATGCCCAGCGCCCAGAGCATCGTCGACACGTACGGCGCCGCGGTCAGCGGCCCGCTGTCGGCCCGGCGCACGATGGCGACGACGTAGCCCGCGTACGTACCCAGCGTGGTCACCAGGAACGCCCAGGTGCCCTTCTCCTCGTATGACACCACATGCTCCTCATGTAAAGAAAACCTGACATCACCAAGGTAAAGAAGACCCGACACGATGTCAAGCATGTTTGACACTGCCGGGCAGGACCCAGGCGCAGCTGCAGCCGTGGGCCGCCGAGGTCAGAGGGCGTCGTCGAGCAGGATCCGTCGCTGGTCCGCCGGGGTCACCAGGTGTACGCCGAGCAGCCGCACGCCGACCCGGCCACACACCTGGTACGCGGCGTGGAACCAGACCCGATCGGGATCGCTCACCGCGCTCGACCCGGACCGGGTGAGCACCACCAGCATCGAGCCGTTCCCGGACCGATCTGCCAGCGCGCTGGCGAAGATCTCGATCGCCTGCGCGCAGTCGGCCGGATCCGGCCGTGGCGGCAGATCGTCCACCGGGCAGTGGATCTGCACCCGGTCCTCACCGTCACACAGTACGAAGCGCACGCCCCGACGGCCCCGCTCCCAGCGCTCGATCGCGGTGGTGAGGTGAGCATCGATAGCCTCGGGACTATCCAGAACCGGCGAATCGCTCATGACCCGACATCGTTCCACCATTCGCCCGACGTGAGCCAGCCTGTTCCGTACCGGAATCACCCACCGGACCAGGCCTGCGGACGGGTCATGCGGCGACGACCGGGGCCCGCTTCTCGAAGCACACGCTGTACGGGTTGCCGACGTACTCCCCGTAGACCGGGATCTGGGCGTAGCCCGCCGTGGCGTACAGGTGCAACGCCGCCGGCAGGTAGCTGCCGGTCTCCAGCCGCAACACCGTGTGGCCCAGAGCGTACGCCGACTCCTCCAACGCGGTCAGCAGATGGCGCGCGATCCCCCGCCCTCGGTACGCCGGGCGCACGTACATCCGGGTGATCTCGGCGATCCGCCCGTCCAGGGACCGGACCGCACCGCACGCCACTGCTCGGCCGCTCACCACGCAGACCAGGTAGTGGGCGTCGTCGTGCAGCGGGTACGCGGCCGGATCGACCGGTCGGCCCACCCGCTGCGCCTCCGCCAGCTCACGTTGCTGGGTGGCGACGAGGGCGGCAACCTCCGGATCAGTGGACGAACGACGCTCTATTAACACTCAGTCACAATAGGCATCGCGCGTTTCCTGGAGGTTTCGTCCAGTTGGCCGGGATCCGTCTCGGCTTCGACAACTCGACACCCGGATGACACCGACCCGACAGTGACGGTGAGTCATCCACGAGTACGCCGCCGCCAGGCCTTCGTCGGGGTCTCGCCGCTGCCGAGGGCTACGCCCGAGGTCTAGCGCCGATCGCCGACCACACCGACCTCGGTGTCGGCATCCGAACCCGGACCGTCGTCGGAATCGGAATCGGAATCGAGCGCGTAGTCGACCTCCGGACCAGCGATGGCCGGGCCGACCTCGTCGACGGGGTCGCCGGGCTGGCGACGGCGCGCCTTGCGGGCCGCCAGCCGCTGGGCCGCGCCGGGCCGGTTCGACTGTTCCTCCAGCCGCACGTCAGTGCCGCGTGAGCCCGGAACGTACTCGGCGTCAGCGAAGTGGCTGGGCCGCCAGTCGAACTCCCACGTACCGATCTTCACCAGCGCCCCCGGTTGCGCGCCAGCCTTGGCCAGCGAGTCCTCCACGCCGAGCCGGGTCAGCCGATCCGCCAGGTAGCCGACCGCCTCGTCGTTGTCGAAGTTCGTCTGCCGCACCCACCGCTCCGGGCTGACCCCACGGATGCGGAACTCGCCGTCGGCCACCGGTTCGACGGTGAAGCCGGCGTCGTCGACCGCGGTCGGGCGCAACACGATTCGCGTCGGCTCCAGCTCGGGCGCGGCGGCGCGCGCCGCCGCCACCAGCTCGGCCAGCGCGTAGGTCAGCTCCCGCAACCCTTCCCTGGTGGCGGTGCTGATCTCGTAGACAGCCAGGCCACGGGCCCGCAGATCGTCGCGGACCAGTTCGGCCATCGCCCGCCCGTCCGGTATGTCGATCTTGTTGAGGATCACCAGCCGGGGCCGGTCGGCCAGACCGCCGTACGCGGCCAGCTCCGCCTCGATCGCGTCGATGTCGGCCATCGGGTCCCGGCCCTGTTCGAGCGTCGCGGTGTCCACCACGTGCGCCAGCACCGCACACCGCTCGATGTGCCGCAGGAACTCCAACCCGAGCCCCTTACCGGTGGCCGCTCCAGGGATCAGCCCTGGCACGTCGGCCACCGTGAAAGTGTGTTCGTCGGCCCGCACCACGCCGAGGTTCGGCACCAGGGTGGTGAACGGATAGTCGGCGATCTTGGGCTTGGCCGCTGAGATCACTGAGATCAGCGAGGACTTACCGGCCGACGGGAACCCCACCAGACCGACGTCCGCCACGCTCTTGAGCTCGAGGACGATGTCCAGTTGCTCGCCCGGTTCGCCGAGTTCGGCAAAGCCGGGGGCCTTGCGCCGGGCGTTGGCCAGCGCGGCGTTGCCCCGGCCGCCCCGGCCGCCCCGGGCCACCTCCAGGCTGGTGCCCGACCCGACTAGGTCGGCCAACACTTCACCGTCGACGGTCTGCACACTCGTCCCGTTCGGCACCTTGAGCACCAGGTCGGCGCCTTTGCCACCGTCACGGTTGCCGCCAGCACCACCCTTGCCGTTCTCCCCCTTGGCGTGCGGCCGGAAATGAAAGTCGAGCAGGGTGTGCACCTGAGGGTCGACGACCAGCATGACACTGCCGCCGTGCCCACCGTTGCCCCCGTCCGGGCCGCCGAACGGCTTGAACTTCTCGCGGTGGATCGAGACACAGCCGTGCCCACCGTTGCCCGCCAGTACGTGCAGCACGACCCGGTCGACGAATGTCGTCACGGCCCTGTCCTCTCCTCGATACGGCGGTCCCGCCGGCGGGTCTGCCACCCTGGGCCCCGTTGAAATTAAGCAAACACGACAAAGCGGGCCGGGACCTCTGGTCCACAGCCCGCTCGCCGCGTTACCCGACAAGCGTCGTGGTAGCCGCGCGAAGCGCCGACCACCGCGACGCCGAAGCCTTGCTGCTACTGCGCCGCCGGCACGATATTGACCATCTTGCGGCCGCGCCTGGTGCCGAACTGCACCGACCCTGCGGCCAGCGCGAACAACGTATCGTCGCCGCCGCGACCAACCAGGTCACCCGGGTGGAACTTGGTGCCGCGCTGACGGATGAGGATCTCACCGGCGCTGACGACCTGGCCACCGAACCGCTTCACCCCGAGGCGCTGGGCCTCTGAGTCGCGGCCGTTGCGCGAGCTGGACGCACCCTTTTTGTGAGCCATTGCTGGTGCCTACTTCCCGTTCGAGATGCCGGTCACCTTGACCTGGGTCAGCGGCTGACGGTGACCCTGGCGCTTGTGGTATCCGGTCTTGTTCTTGAACTTGTGGATCTTGATCTTCGGACCCTTGGTGTGGGCGGCGATCTCGCCGGTCACCGCGACCTCGGCGAGCTTGGCCACGTCGGTCACCAAGTCGTCGCCGTCGACGAGGAGCAGCGCGGGAAGCGTCACCGCGTCACCGGGAGCACCGATGAGCTTCTCGACCTCGATCACGTCGCCCTCAGCGACCTTGTACTGCTTGCCGCCGGTCTTGACGATCGCGTACATCGGACGCGGACTCCTGTCGTTTGTCGCTGACAATTGGTGATCGTGACGGATCGTCGCCCTGCCGACCACACCGCGCAAACACGGGAGCGGCGGTCTCGGACGCTGCTGTCACGGGCACACAGGAACATGACGCACCGGGTACGCCACCGGCAAGAGTACGCCATGCCGGTGGCCACCCTCAAGTCGGTCCCCCGCTCAGGGACGGGTACGGCGACGCACGCCGCCCCGCCGAACCCGCCGCCGGCCGCCGGCCGAGTGCTCGGCGGCCACCTCGTCGGCGTCCTCGTCAGCTGAGTCCTCGCCGTCGTCGGCGAGGTCCGGGTCGTCGTCGCCGGCCAGCCGGGTGGGACCGTTGCTGACCGGCTCCATCGGCTCCGACTCGTAGCGGGACAGGTCGTAACCCATCGTCTCGTCCTCGCCCGCGTCGTCGTACCCGACCGGCTGCAGTCCCGCCGCGCCGGGCAACCCGGACACGGAGATCACTCCGGTCGTGACCGGACCGGACGAACCAGACGAACCGCCAGTGACCGGCCCGGACGACACCGACGTCGGCTGCGGTTCGGCCGGCGACACGTCGCCGGGCTGCTCAACGGCCTCGACCACCGGAACGTCCAGCGGACCATCCGCACCGGGCAGATCGGCCTCGTCCGGCACGGTCACCTCGGGTGCCACCTCGGCCGCCCTACGCCCGCGCCGCCGTCCCTGGCCCGAGGTCGCGCTGGTCGACACCACAGCCGATGTCGGTGCGACCGCGGCGGCGACCGCCTTGACCTTGTCCCCGGCACCCGCTCCGGCACCGGAGCCGCCGCCGTTGGCCGCTCGAGGTTTGTCCCCGACAGGCTCGGTATGGATGATCACCCCTCGGCCCTTGCAGCAGTCACAGGTCTCGCTGAACGCCTCCAGCAGCCCAGCGGCGATCCGCTTGCGGGTCATCTGCACCAGACCCAGCGAGGTGATCTCGGTGACCTGATGCTTCGTGCGGTCCCGGCCCAGACACTCGGTCAGCCGGCGCAGCACCAACTCACGGTTCGACTCCAGCACCATGTCGATGAAGTCGATCACCACGATGCCGCCGATGTCGCGCAACCGGAGCTGGCGGACGATCTCCTCGGCCGCTTCCAGGTTGTTGCGGGTGACCGTCTCCTCCAGGTTGCCGCCGGCACCGGTGTACTTGCCGGTGTTGACGTCGACGACGGTCATCGCCTCGGTGCGGTCGATCACCAGGTGCCCACCGGACGGCAGGAACACCTTGCGGTCCAGGCCCTTGAGGATCTGCTCGTCGATCCGGCGGTCGGCGAAGACGTCGGCGACGCCCGCGTGCCGACGCAGCCGGGGCAGCAGATCCGGCGACACGTGGGCAAGGTACGACTCGACCATCTCGTACGCCGTCTCGCCCTGGACGATCAGCTCACGGAAGTCCTCGTTGAACAGGTCTCGGACCACCCGGATGACCAGGTCCGGCTCCTCGTAGAGCAGCGTCGGCGCGCCCCCGGAACCAACCTTGGCCTGGATGTCCTCCCACTGTGCCTGCAACCGCTTGACGTCGCGAGCCAGCTCGTCCTCGCTCGCGCCCTCGGCGGCGGTGCGCACGATCACGCCCGCGCCCTCCGGGACCAGCTTCTTCAGGACGTCACGCAACCGCTTGCGCTCGGTGTCGGGCAGCTTGCGGCTGATCCCGGAAGCGTTGCCGTTCGGTACGTACACCAGGTGCCGCCCGGACAGCGCGATGTGGCTGGTGAGCCGGGCACCCTTGTGCCCGATCGGGTCCTTGGTGACCTGCACCAGCACCGAGTCACCGGAGCGCAGCGCCTGCTCGATCGAACGGGCCCGCCCTTCCAGACCGGTGGCGTCCCAGTTGACCTCACCGGCGTACAGGACCGCGTTGCGACCCCGGCCCACGTCGACGAACGCGGCCTCCATGCTCGGCAGCACGTTCTGCACCTTGCCGAGATACACGTTTCCGGCCATCGTTCCCGACGATGCCCTGGTGACGTAGTGCTCGACCAGGATGCCGTCCTCCAGGACCGCGATCTGGGTCCGGTCACCACGCTGGCGGACCACCATGTCCCGGTCCACGGCTTCCCGGCGGGCCAGGAACTCCGACTCACTCAGGATCGGTGGCCGGGTCCGGCGCTGCTCCCGGCCGTCCCGACGACGTTGCCGCTTGGCTTCCAGCCGGGTCGAACCGGTGACACCCTGCACCTCGTCGACGGTCCGGCGCGGCTCACGGATCTTGACGACCGTCGGCACGCCGTCCTCGGCACCGGACTCCGCGTCGCCGGAACCACGCCGCCGCCGCCGACGCCGCCGCCGGGTCGTCGACTCGCCGTCCTCGGCGTCACCGCCGTCGTCGACAGGCTCCTCGTCGTCGCTGGTGGCCGACTCGGACTCGTCGTCGGTGTCATCGTCCGCGCCGCCCTTGCCCCGACCCCGGCCCCGACGCCCCCGGCGCCGGCGCCGGCGCCCGGCCGGGGAGTCGTCGTCATCGTCGTCGCTGTCGTCGTCTTCCTCGGCCGACGTCGCCGCGTCCGCCGCCGGCGGCTCCACCGGCTCGGCCGCAGCCGGCTCGGCCGGCTCGCCCTCCGCGCCTCGGCGACCCCGACGACGACGGCGCACCGGCTCGTCCTCGGTGGCGGCGTCGCCAGCGTCATCGCCAGCTGCCGCCGCCGGCACCACCGGTACGGCGGGCACCACGACGGCGGGCCGCCCGGTGACCGCTGCCGGGGTCTGCGGGTCCGGCGCCATGAACAGAACGGCGGGCGGCGTGGCGGCCGCCGAACGCCGCCGACGGGTCCGCGGCTCAACCTCGTCGTCCGCCGTGACCGGTGCCTCCTGCTGTGCCGCCTCGGCCGCCGATGGTTCGGTGGCCAGTGGTTCGGTGGCCGGGACGGCCGCGTCCAGTGGTTGCGCCGGTGCCGACGCGACGAGCTGCGGAGCCGCCGCGCCAGGCGCGGGCTCGCTCTCCTCGACCGGAACCACGACCGGCTCGGCGGTCTTCTTCCGCCGGCTTCTGGTCGCCTTCTTCGCCACCGGTTCCACCGGCGTGGCGTCTTCGACCGGCGCGGCGTCGGCCTCCTCGGGACCCGCGTCGCTGGCGACACTCACCACCGCCTTGCGGCGGCGCCGTGCCCGCGGCTCACCTTCCGGCTCGCCCGGCGGCAGGTCACCGGCGGCAGGTGGCGCGCTGTCGCCGGCCGTCGCACCGTCAGCTGCGGCTGCGGCTGCGGCTGCTTTGGTGGTCCGCCGCCGCGTGGCGCGCACGGGTGTGGATCGAGTCACATCGGCGGTGTCGCCGGCCGGTTCGGTACCGGTCCGGTCCCCGCCCTCGGGCTCGTTTTCGAGCATTGGACGTTCTCCAGTTCTGGCCGCCCCGGGCGCGGGTGAGCGCTGCCACGCAGGGTTGCCGCAAAAGGTGTTCCGGCGGACAGGCCGCCGAGCTTCCGGCCCGGTTGGGCGAAAGACCCGGAGGCAGACCGCCGAAGTCTGGACTTACTGAGCGCCGGCCGGAACAAGGCTGGCGTTCACCGATGGTTGCCCAGCGCGATCCGCCTCCAACGGATCGACGATCTCCCCCTGCGCGGACATTGTTCCCTGCGCTAGCCGGGTCACTCGGGGCGGCACCGGCGGCTCCAGGTCGGCCATGACGCGCAGGCCGGAAAGGACGTCATCGGGTCGTACCGACGGGGTGACCTGCCGGACGACTAGGTCGAGTATCGCACACGGCACCGAGCTGACCTCGGAAGGTAGGCCGGACACCGCGTCACCGACCGGGGGATCGGGCTTGTCCTGGTCACCGACCACGGCCATCCGCAGCACGGCGACCCGGGCGTCGAAAGTGCGCCTGCCCTGCTTGGTGAGCCGATCCACCAGTACCTCGTCGGCGGCGAGGAAGGCGGCCACCGCCTTGGCTGCCTGCTCCGGCTCGACCTCTGGCAGCTCGATCCGCCAGTGGGACGCGTCGATCCGGTCGGCCAGGCTGCCGCCGGTCGCCACGACGGTGTCCAACACGTCGAGTCCCGGGGACAGGGCCGCGTCGAGTGCCTCCCGCAGCTGGCCCGGGTCGACCTCGACCTGGAGGCCGACCTCCAGGTACTCGGCCTCGCTGGCCACACCGGTCGGTGCGGCGCTGGCGTACGAAATCTTGGGGTGGGGGGTGAACCCTTGGGAAAAGGCGACCGGCACGCCGGCGCGGCGCAGCGCCCGCTCGAACGCCCGGGCGAAGTCCCGGTGTGAGGTGAACCGGAGTGGCCCGCGCTTGGCGTACCGGATCCGGATCCGCTGCACGACCGGTGCCTGGCCGCCTTCCGGCTGTGGCTTCCTGCTGATCGTGATGCTCCTCGCCGAAGGGAAGGGGTTGTCGCCATCGTCACCCAGGTGGGCGCGAAGCGCCAGTCAGCCCGCCGCGGGAATCCGCAGCCCGGTGTTGACCGGCGTCAGGGGCAGCAGTTTCTGCCCGGTCGGCCCGATCTGGATCTCCGTGTCCATGCTCGGGCAGACGCCACAGTCGAAACAGGGGGTCCACCGGCAGTCGTCCTGCTCGTACTCGCTCGTCGCATCCTGCCAGTCCTGCCAGAGCCAGTCCTTGTCCAGCCCCGAGTCCAGATGGTCCCAGGCCAGCACCTCTGTGCTGTCCCGTTCGCGCGTCGTGTACCAGTCGAGGTCGACTCCGAACGCGGGCAGTGTCTCGGCTGCCGCGTCCACCCACCGCTGGTACGAGAAGTGCTCGCTCCAGCCGTCGAATCGGCCGCCGGCCTCCCAGACCCGCCGGATCACCGCACCGACCCGCCGGTCGCCCCGGGAGAGCAGGCCCTCGATCAGCGACGGCTCGCCGTCGTGGTAGCGGAAGCCGATCGCCCGACCGAGCGACCGGTCTGCGTTGATCGCCTGCTTGAGCAGACGCAACCGGTTGTCGATGACCTCCGGCGGCTGCATCGACGCCCACTGGAACGGGGTGTGCGGCTTCGGCACGAACCCACCGATCGACACCGTGCACCGGATGTCCTTCGACCCGGTCGCCGCCCGCCCCGCCTTGATCACCTCGTGGGCGAGCCGGGCGATCTGCAGCACGTCCTCGTCGGTCTCGGTGGGCAGTCCGCACATGAAGTAGAGCTTCACCTGCCGCCAGCCGTTGGTGTACGCGGTCACCACTGTGCGGATCAGGTCCTCCTCCGAGACCATCTTGTTGATGACCCGGCGGATCCGCTCCGAGCCACCCTCCGGGGCGAACGTGAGCCCGGTGCGCCGCCCGTTGCGGGACAACTCCTGGGCCAGATCGATGTTGAACGCGTCGACCCGGGTGGACGGCAACGACAGCGACACGTTCGTGCCGGCGTACTGCTCGGCCAGGCCCGAACACATGTCGCCGATCTCGGAGTGGTCCGCCGAGGAGAGCGAGAGCAGGCCGACCTCGTGGAAACCGGAGTACGCCAGACCGTCGGCGACCATCTGGCCGACCGTGGTGATGGACCGTTCCCGCACCGGGCGGGTGATCATGCCGGCCTGGCAGAACCGGCAGCCACGCGTACAGCCGCGGAAGATCTCCACCGCGTACCGCTCATGCACGGTCTCGGCCAGCGGCACGATCGGCTTCTTCGGGTACGGCCAGGCGTCCAGGTCCATGGTGGTGCGCTTGTGCACCCGAAACGGCACGTCAGCGCGGTTGGGCACCACCCGCTGGATCCGGCCGTCCGGCAGGTAGTCGACGTCGTAGAAGCGCGGTACGTAGACACTCTCGGTCCGGGCCAGCCGCAGCAGCAGTTCGTCGCGCCCGCCAGGTGACCCTTCGGACTTCCACTGCCGGACGATCGCGGTGATCTCCAGGACGGCTTCCTCACCGTCGCCGAGGACGGCGGCGTCGATGAAGTCGGCGATCGGCTCCGGGTTGAACGCGGCGTGCCCGCCGGCCAGCACCACCGGGTGTGCGTCGTCCCGGTCGGCGGCGAGCAGCGGGATGCCGGCCAGGTCGATCGCGGTCAGCAGATTGGTGTAGCCCAGCTCGGTGGCGAACGAGATCCCGAACACGTCGAAGTCGGCGACCGGCCGGTGCGCGTCGACGGTGAACTGCGGAACGCCGTGCGCCCGCATCAGCCGCTCCAGGTCGGGCCAGACGGCGTAGGTCCGCTCGGCCAGCACGTCCGGCTGCTCGTTGAGCACCTCGTAGAGGATCTGGACGCCCTGGTTGGGCAGGCCGACCTCGTAGGCGTCCGGGTACATCAGCGCCCAGCGCACCACGACGGCGTCCCAGTCCTTGGTCACCGCGCCCAGTTCGCCGCCGACGTACTGGATCGGTTTGCTGACCTGGGGCAGCAACGGCTCCAACCGGGGCCAGACCGATCGGGTCACCGGGCCGCCCGTGGTCGCCGTCGGGGCAGCGCCTGCCGTGACACCCATCAGATCTCCTCCACACCGCACCGGACACCGGATCAACCACCCAGGGTACGCGCACCAAGCGGGGCTGCGGACTGGGTAGTCACCGATGGCGGCGGTGGCGGACTCGCCCGGCGGTACTAACCTCGGACGGGTCCGAGAGGAGATGCAACTGCGATGCGGCAGCCGCAACCGGACGAAAATCCCCATCCGGACCAGACGTCCGGAGCCGACGGCACAGCCGTTGCCGCCGATGCCGTCGACGGTGACCGGCCCGAGCCGACTGCCCGGATCGACGACTCCGGGCAGCCGACGTCGCCCACGCCGTGGCGGGGCTCGGCACAGGTCCCACCGCCACAGCCGCGGCAACGCTGGTGGCAACGCGACGCCGGCCCAGCGGCTGCGCCACCGCCCCGGGATCCGACACTGCACCTGCCGGCGGGCGATCGGGCCGATGACGACCCGGAGACCCGCACACCGGTCGACCCGTGGGCCAGCGCCGACCTGTGGCCGGCCGGCCACCCCGTCGGGGATAACGATGCCTGGGCCGACGCGCAGCCGGTGTCCCCCGACGAGTCGACGCCGTCTGAGCCGCCGAGCTACCAGGCTCCGGCCTACGCGCCACCTGGTCACCAGCCACCGAGCTATCAGCCGCCGCCCGGCCCGCCGACAGGTCGACGCCAATCGGCCACCGACCCGCCGCCGTACGCCGGCCAGCCGCCGCCACAGGTGCGGTCCGGCCGCCCGACACGGTCTCCGCTGCGGGCCGCCGGCCCGACGCAACATCCAGTGCCGCCCGCCCGGCCGGCACCGCCGGGACCACCACCGGCCGCCCGGCGGCGACGGCGTCGTCGCTGGCCGTGGGTGACGTCGCTACTGACCCTGCTCACCGTGGCATGCTGCTGCGGCGCCCCGGCCTACTACGGCAAACCGCTGTGGGACCAGTACCCGGCGAGTCCGGCGCTGCCCGGCCAGTTCGCTGACCTGCGGTTGAGTGACGACGGCCGCAGTCAGGAGACAGTGGCCCGACTCGAGGTCGAGATGCGCGGCGCCCACCTGCTGGCCGAGGACACCTTCGCCGCCGTCTACCGCGACGGCAACGGCAAACAGGTGGTCCTGTACGGCACCACCGGCTTCCGGATTTCACCGGGCAGCGACCTGACCGCCGAGATGACGCGGATCGGCACCGAGTACGAACTCGGCACGATGACCGCGTTCGAGACCGATACCCGGGGCAGCCATCTGCAATGCGGCACCGGGCAGTCCGAAGGGACCGACATGGTCGTCTGTGTCTGGGCCGACCATGGCAGCCTGGGCACCGCGTTGTTCACCCGGCGATCGGTCGAGGAGAGCGCCGAACTCACCCGGCGGCTACGCGTCGACGCGATCGACCGGCAGTGACCCGGTCGACGTCGTTCAGCCGGCCAGGCCCTCCCCGCTGGTGGCCGGACCCGCCCCGCCGGCAGCGGTACGCGGTGGGGCGTAGCGGGGCACGTACTCCTGGCCGGTGAGCCGCTGGATCTCGGCCATCACCTCGTCGGTGATCCGACGCATCTCGGCACGGTCGTCACTGCGCCCGGTGAAGTCCATCGGCTTGCCGAACCTGACCACGGCCTTGCCACGCTTCAGCTTCGGCCAGAGCGTCCCGATCGGCTGGATCTCGTCGGTCCCGGCGAACCCGACCGGCACCACCGGCACACCGGCGGCCAACGCCAGCCGGGCAACCCCGGTGCGGCCCCGGTAGAGCCGCCCGTCCGGCGACCGGGTCCCCTCCGGGAAGACCGCCACCTGCCCACCGGCCGCCAGCACCGGAATCGCACCGTCGAAGGCGCTCAACGCAGCCCGCCCGCCGCCGCGTTCCACCCGGATCGCGCCCAGCCCGGTCACCAGACTCCTGGTGACCAGACCGCGGAACCCGGTGCCGACGAAGTACTCCGCCTTGGCCCAGAAGGCCACATGTCGGGGCAGCACCGCGCCGAGGAAGTACTCGTCGGCAACGGAGAGGTGGTTCGCAGCCAGAATCACCCCACCCGCGGCCGGGACGTTCTCCTTGCCTTCCACCTTGGGTCGCCAACCCAGCAGCAACGCGGGTCCGACAGTGACTTTGCCGATCGAGTACAGCGGCGGCACGGATCCTCCGGCGACGGGACAGGGTGGGGTGGGGTGGTCGGACAGACACGGTAGCGGACGGGATCCCGTCCCGCCCGATCAGACCCGTTCCACCCGTACGGTAACCGGCTCGCCGTCGCCGACCTCACCGCCGAAGCCACCGAAACCGGTGGTCCCGTCGGCGGCGTCAGCCCGGCCAGCGGCATCCACCGGCCCGAACGACACCTCGTCGGCGAGCACCTCACCGGCGACGAAGCCGTGGTACGCCCGTACCGCCGACGCCACCTGGTCGCTGGCGATCACCGCGACCCGGATCCGGTCGGTGATCCGCAGATCCGCCTCGCGGCGGGCCTGCTGGATCACCCGGACCAGGTCCCGGGCCAGACCTTCGGCCGCCAGCTCAGGGGTGACGGTGGTGTCCAGTACGACCACGCCCTGCCCGGCCGGCAGCGGCGCGGAGTGCTCCGGGTCGGCGGCCACCAGCTTCAGCTCGTACTCACCGTCGGCGAGCCGGACCCCGGCGGCGACCGGCGCGCCGTCATCGCCCAGCACCCAGTCACCGGCCTTCACCGCCTTGATCACCGACTGCACCTGGCCGCCGACGCGGGGGCCGAGCACCCGCGGCACCACGCTCAGCACCTGCTGGCAATAGCTGTCGACAGCATCGGTGAAGACCACCGACTTGACGTTGACCTCGTCGGTGACCAGGTCGGCGAAGGGCCGCAGGCGCTCCGCCGCCGAGGTCGCCACGGTGAGCGCCGGCAGCGGCAGCCGGACCCGCAGGCCACGGGCCTTGCGCAGCGACAGCCCTGCGGAGCAGACCTCGCGTACCGCGTCCATCGCCGCGACCAGGTCGTGGTCGACGGGGAACTCGTCACGGGTCGGCCAGTCGGTCAGATGCACCGACCGCTGCCCGGTCAGCCCCCGCCAGATCTCCTCACTGGTCAGCGGTGCCAGCGGCGCCACCACCCGCGACAGCGTCTCCAGCACCGTGTAGAGGGTGTCGAAGGCGTCGGCGTCGCCGGACCAGAACCGGTCCCGGGACCGGCGGACGTACCAGTTGGTCAGCGCGTCCAGGTAGGTCCGCACGCTCGCGCAGGCACCGGGGATGTCGTAGCCGTCCATCTGCCGGGTGACCTCGTCGACCAGTTCGCCGGTCTTGGCCAGCACGTACCGGTCGAGCAGGTGGCTGCTGTCGGTACGCCGGGCAGCGGTGTGGCCCTCCGCGTTGGCGTACAGCGCGAAGAAGTACCAGACGTTCCACAACGGCAGCAGCACCTGGCGCACCGAGTCTCGGATGCCGCCCTCCACCACCGCCATGTCGCCGCCGCGCAGCACCGGCGAGGACATCAACGTCCAGCGCATCGCGTCCGAGCCGTAGCTGTCGAACACCTCGTACACGTCCGGGTAGTTGCGCAGGCTCTTGCTCATCTTGCGCCCGTCGGCACCGAGCAGGATGCCGTGGCTGACGCAGGAGCGGAACGCGGGCCGGTCGAACAGCGCGGTGGCCAGCACGTGCATGGTGTAGAACCAGCCTCGGGTCTGCCCGATGTACTCGACGATGAAGTCACCCGGGTAGTGGTGCTCGAACCACTGGCGGTTCTCGAACGGGTAGTGCACCTGGGCGAACGGCATCGAGCCGGACTCGAACCAGCAGTCCAGCACCTCCGGCACCCGGCGCATCGTCGACCGGCCGGTCGGGTCGTCCGGGTTGGGCCGGGTCAGCTCGTCGATGACCGGCCGGTGCAGGTCGGCGACCCGCACCCCGAAGTCGCGTTCCAGCTCGTCGAGCGAGCCGTACACGTCGATCCGCGGGTAGGCCGGGTCGTCGGAGCGCCACACCGGGATCGGTGAACCCCAGAACCGGTTGCGGCTGATCGACCAGTCGCGCGCCCCGGCCAGCCACTTGCCGAACGACCCGTCCTTGACGTGGGCCGGCGTCCATTCGATCTGCTGGTTGAGCTCCACCATCCGGTCGCGGAAGGTCGACACCGCGACGAACCACGAAGACACGGCCTTGTAGACCAGCGGCGTGTCGCACCGCCAGCAGTGCGGGTACGAGTGGGTGTAGGTGTCGTGACGCAGCAGCACACCCCGGTCACGCAGCTCGCGGATGATCGGCTTGTTGACGTCGAAGACCTGCTCGCCCTGGTACGGCGGGACCAGCGCGGTGAACCGGGTGTGGTCGTCGACGGTGACGATCGTCGGGATGCCGGCGGCGTTGCAGGTGTTCTGGTCGTCCTCGCCGAACGCCGGGGCCATGTGCACCACCCCGGTGCCGTCCTCGGTGGTGACGAAGTCGGCGCCGAGGACCTGGAAGGCGTTCGGGCCGGCCTGGTCGACCAGGAAGTCGAACAGCGGGGTGTAACGGCGGCCGACCAGGTCGGCGCCGCGGACCGTGCCGACCTGGTCGAAGCCGTCCAGTTCCTTGGCGTACGCCTCGACCCGCGCCGCCCCGAGCAGGTACCGCTGCCCGTCACGCTGCAGGACCGCGTACTCGATGTCCGGGCCGACTGCGAGGGCGAGGTTCGATGGCAGTGTCCACGGCGTGGTCGTCCAGACGCCGATCCGCTCGGGCGGGCCGCCGGGTCGCGTCGGCTCCAGCTCGAACCAGACGGTGACCGACGGGTCCTGCCGGTCCCGGTACACGTCGTCCATCCGGGTCTCGGTGTTGCTCAGCGGCGTCTCACACCGCCAGCAGTACGCCAGGACCCGGAAGCCCTCGTAGATCAGGCCCTTGTCGTGCAGGGCCTTGAAGGCCCACATGACGCTCTCCATGTAGTCCAGGTCGAGCGTCTTGTAGTCGTTGGCGAAGTCGACCCACCGGGCCTGGCGGGTGACGTAGCGCTCCCAGTCCTGGGTGTACGCCAGGACGGAGCTGCGGCAGACGTCGTTGAAGCGCTCCATGCCCAGCTCGACGATCTCCGCCTTGGTGGAGATGCCGAGTTGCCGTTCGGCCTCGACCTCGGCCGGCAGGCCGTGGCAGTCCCAGCCGAAGCGGCGTTCGACCCGCCGGCCGCGCATCGTCTGGTAGCGCGGCACGACGTCCTTGACGTAGCCGGTGAACAGGTGGCCGTAGTGCGGCAGCCCGTTGGCGAACGGCGGTCCGTCGTAGAAGACGTACTCGTTGTCGCCGTCGGGGCCGGGGTCGCGCCGGTCGACGCTCGCCTCGAAGGTCTTGTCCGCCGCCCAGTAGTCCAGGACGCGGCGTTCCACCGCCGGCAGGTCCGGACTCGCCGGCACGCCGGTCGCGGCAGGGTCGGTCATCGGGTACGCCATGGTGGTCGTTCTCCTCGCGCAGCACACATTCGTCGTGGTCTGCGAGGACGAACCCGCCGCAACGCCACACCGGCGGGTGCCGGGTGCCGCCACGGTGGGCCGCGGTACCACCTCGCTTGGCGGCCGAAGTGTCGACCGCCCGCTCTTGGGCCGGCTGTGTCGGGCCGGACCCGCCCGGTTCTACTGAGGCTCCGCAGCGACGCGGGTGGCCGGTTCTTCCGGGGGCTCGCCGGTGATGGCCGGGTCATCGCCGTTGCCCTGATGTTAGCTCACCCCGCCACCCGTTTACCCGGAGGTGGGCACGATCAGCCCGAGCGGCGGATCGTCGGCGATCACCTTCCCGGTGTATCGACTGAATGTGGCGCAGTGGCCACCTGATCAGGTGGCCACGGCACAGAAACCGGGCGAAAACGCCAGAAGCGCCGTCCGGTGGCGGCTACCCCGCAAGCCGGCGCTCATCCGCACCGTCAAGTCCGCACCGTCAAGTCCGCACCGTCAAGTCCGCACCGTCAAGTCCGCACCGTCAAGTCCGCACCGTCAAGCCAGGTCGGCCCGGTCGTCAGGCCAGGTCGGTGAACCAGAGCTTGATCTCCCGGGCCGCGCTCTCCGGCGAGTCCGACGCGTGCACCAGGTTCTCCCGGTTGGACAGCCCCAGATCGCCACGGATCGTGCCCGCGGCGGCCTTGCGCCCGTCGGTGGATCCGATCAGGCCACGGACCACGTCGACCGCCTGGTCACCGGCGAGGACCAGGGCAACCAGCGGGCCACCGGTCATGAACTCCTTCAGCGGCGGGTAGAACGGCTTGTCCACATGGTCGGCGTAGTGCGCGTCGGCCAGCGCCACGTCCATCTCGCGCAGCGTCAGAGCCACCAGTTGCAGGCCCTTGCGTTCGAACCGGCCGAGGATCTCACCGACCAACCCACGCCGGACCGCGTCGGGTTTGATCAATACAAGGGTACGTTGCACCTCGGTGGGGCTGGACACGCTGACTCCTCACTCAACGGACCGGTACGGCTGCCACAGCGCCGGCCGGTGCGGACTGGCGCTGCCAGCCTAGTGGGTCGCACCCTTCGGTCGGTCGGCTTGGTGACATTGCCCGCGAGGAGACTCGCCGGCTGGTACGTGACGGTGGAGACTCGTCGGCAGGCAGGTAATGATGGAGACTCACCCGCAGGCACGCAATGATGAAGACGGGAACGGGCAGGCGACGGCGGCCAACGCCTACCGGCGCGGCTCTTCCATCCGCGCCGAGCCCGGCCTAGCCTGGTCCTAACGCTGGGAGGTCTACTGTGGCGAACGGCCGTCGACCGGTTACCACCGCCCGAAAGCTCATCGCGGCGGTGCTGGGCACCTTCGCCGCGTTCATCATCCTCTTCGGTGCCGGCATGACGAGCTGGTCGATCGCGGCGCTCGGCGTGGCCCTCCTGGTGCTCGCCATCAGCCTGGTGGTCATCACCGCCTTCCCCGGCACGGAACGCGCCTGGGTGGCCGGCACCGCCCATGTGCACAGCGTCTCCGAGCCCCCCGCGTCCTCGACGTACGGCCGGTGCGAGTTGCAGATCCTGATCGACGCCCCCGGCGTACCGCCCCGTTCGGTCAAGATCCGCGATCCCCGGGTGCCGGTCTCGAAGTGGCCTAGCCCTCGCTCCACCCTGCCGATCATGGTCGCCATCGACGACCAGCGGCACGTCCGGATCATGTGGGACGACGTACCGACACACGCCGAGGCCGCCGCCGAACACGCCGACCTGCCGCCGGAGTTCGACGAGCCCGACTTCGGGCCGACCGACGACGACCTGCTGGCCGACGACGACCGGCTGCTCGGCGTCGACGACGACCCGCCGTGGGCCCGCCGCGGCCCGGACGACGACCTACTGGCCGACCCCGACACGGTACGCACCGGCGATCCCGACGCCGACCTCGGCGACCTGCACGGGCCGCCGCCGGCCGACCGCCCCGGGCCCGGACGGCGGCGCGATCCGGCCGAGAACCCGCAGCCCGACTTCACCCGCCCCGGCTTCGACCCGGACACCGACTTCGACCCGGACATCGAGTCACCTGGTCCCCGCGACGACGATCCGCTGGTGGTACGGCAGGCACCCGGCGGCCAGATCGTGCTGGAAGGCACCCTGGTCGACCCGACGCCGGTGCCACTGCCCCGACGGCCCAGGCCGAAGCCGTACTCGTCGGCGGAGCAGGGCGGTGGCGCGGCGGCCGGCGGGCCTACCGACCGCGACGGTGTCGGCGATGCGCGGATGCCGACCGCCGCGGGTACCGTCCTGGCCGACCCGCCCGAGGCACCGGACCCGCCGACCGCACCGCCCGGCGCCACGGAAGCCGACCCTATGGTCGACCTCGACCTCGACGCGGCCGGTCCGGCCGCCGGTGACGACGGCGGCGGCCCGGTCCACAACGTAGGGCTGACCCTGCTCGTCGCGGACCTGGACCGTTCCGTCGCCTTCTACCGCGACATGCTCGGCTTCTACGAGATCGACGGCGGCGACGGCAACGCCGTCCTCGCCTCCGGCCAGACCCGTCTCGTGCTGCGGTCGGTGCCCGAGGTCGCCCCGGTCAACCGCCGCCTCATGCACCTCAATCTCGAAGTCGACGGCCTGCTGCGGGTGCACGACGAGCTCAAGTCGAAAGGCGTGCGCTTCACCTACGCGCCCAGGGCCGTCAACCGCGGAGCCCTGCTCGAACTCTGGGCCGCCGCGTTCCGCGACCCCGACGGCCACGGCATCGCGATAATCGAATGGCGCGACCGGGAACAGCCAGTGGCGTCCCCGGCGAGCACGACCTAGCCGGCCGCCCGCCCGCCAGTGGGTCAGCCCACAATGACCCGACGGACATGCCAGACGTACGCCCAGACCACGGCGAACACGAGCCCCACTCCGAGCAGGGACCAGTGCAGCAGGCCAGCCAGCAACACCAGTGCCTGCAGCACAGTCCCGGCGTACCAGGCCCACCGGTACCGCAGCAGACCGGCGACCACGACCGCACCGACTGCCAACACGGCGCTGGCTGCCATCGCCGAGGTGCCGAAACCCGCCCCGAGCATCCGGATCGGCTGGATCGCCAGCACCAGTACCAGCGCTTCCAGGCCGAGCGTGGCGGCCCCCAGCCCGCGGGCGGCCGCGACCGGGTCACGCAGCCCGGAACGCCGTGGTAGCCGCCCCATCGGGTCGCCGGCACACCCATCAGCCGCAGGCAGGTCGTCGCCGACGGGGGTGCCGCCGGCAGGCCGTTTGTCGTTCACCGCGTCAGCAGCCGGCGCGCGTCGGCGACCGTCACCACCGAACCGGTGATCAGCACACCTACCCCGCTGAGTTCCCCGTCGACGTCGGCTTCGGCCAACGCCACCGCGGCTTCGATCGCGTCGGGCATGGACTGCGCCACCCGTACCCGGTCCTCACCGAACACCTCGACGGCGGCGGCGGCCAACTGACCGAGCGGCATCGCCCGGGGCGAGGTGTTGACCGTCACCACCACCGCGTCCGCCACCGGCTGCAACAGGTCGAGCAGCGTCTCGGCGTCCTTGTCACTGAGTACGGCGAGCACCACCACCAGCCGGCGGAACGCGAACTCTTCCTGCAGCGCGGTGACCGTCGCCGCCATCCCGTGCGGATTGTGCGCACCGTCGAGCAGGATCGTCGGCGCGCTGCGCACCCGCTCCAGCCGGCCAGGCGACGACACCGCGGCGAAACCCTGCCGGACCGGCTCGACGTCGAGCATCCGGCCAGCCCCCGCACCGAGGAATGCCTCCACCGCCGCCAACGCCAGCGCCGCGTTCTGCGCCTGGTGGGCCCCGTGCAGCGGCAGGAACACGTCGTCGTACCGGCCGCCCAGGCCCTGCAGGGTCAACACCTGGCCGCCGACCGCGACCGCCCGGTGCACCACACCGAACTCGCCGCCCTCACGGGCAATGGTGGCACCGACCTCGGCGCACCGGTCCAGGATCGGCCCGGCCGCCTCCTCGGGCTGCAGCGCGGTGACGACCGTCGCCCCGGCGTGCACGATGCCCGCCTTGGCCAGGGCGATGTCGGTGAGCGTGTCCCCGAGCCACTCGGTATGGTCCAACCCGATCGGGGTGATCACACAGACCCCGGCGGACAGCACGTTGGTGGCATCCTCCGCACCGCCGAGCCCGACCTCGACGACGGCCACGTCCACCGGGGCGTCGGCGAAGGTCGCGAACGCCAGCGCGGTGGTCACGTCGAAGTAGGTCAACGGCTCCGTCGCCTGCTTGTCGACCAGCTCGACCAGCGGCGCCACCTCCCGGTAGCCGGCCGCGAACCGCTCCTCGCTGATCGGCTCGCCGTCCAGGCTGATCCGCTCGCGCACCGACTCCAGGTGCGGGCTGGTGTACCGGCCGGTGTGCAGCCCGAACGCACGCAGCAGCGAGTCGATCATCCGGGCCGTCGAGGTCTTGCCGTTGGTGCCGGTCAGATGAATCGACGGGTACGCCCGCTGCGGGCTGCCCAACAGGTCCAGCAGCTGGCCGATGCGGTCCAGGTCGAACACCATCCGGGTGAAGCCCCGGGTGTCGAGCTCCTGCTCCACCTGCGCGAACTCGCCAGTCGGGCGGTCCTGCCCCGGCGGCGGGCCACCGGGACGACCCGACCGCCGTACCGTCACGGCTGCCCGCCCTCGGCGGCCGGCAACGCGGCGAGCGCCCCGGCGATCCGGGCCAGCTCCGCCTCCGCGACCGCCAACCGGGTACGGATCTTGTCCACCACCGCCGCCGGCGCCTTGTCCACGAAGGCGCTGTTGCCCAGCTTCGTCTGGCACTGCTGCGCCTCGCGCTCGGCGGCGGCCCGGTCCTTCTCCAGCCGGGCCCGCTCTGCCCCGACGTCGATCGCGCCCCGGGTGTCGAACTCGACGGTGACCTGTGCGGTCACGGCGAGCTTCGCCGTAGCGGAGAAGTCCGCGACCGGCTCGTCGAGCCGGGTCAGCGACCGGATCAACGGCTCGTGCCCGCCGACGCCCGCTTCGGCAAGGCCAGCGAGCCGGGCGCTGACCCGCTGGGTCGGCCGCAGCCCCTGATCCGACCGGAACCGACGGACCTCGGTCACCACTCGCTGCACCACCGCCAACTCCGCCTCAGCGGACCGGTCGTGCCACGACCGGTCCGCGACCGGCCAGTCGGCGACCATGACGCTGCTGGTCTGCTGCACGGCGGTCCCGGCACCGGCCAGCGCCAGCCACAGTTCGTCGGTGACGAACGGAATCACCGGGTGCAGCAGCCGCAGCAGCTGGTCCAGCACATGGCCGAGAACCCGCCGGGTCCGCTCTGCCGCCGGCCCACCAGCGGCCAGCACCGGCTTGCTCAGCTCCAGATACCAGTCACAGACGTCGTCCCAGGCGAAGTGGTAGAGCGTGTCGCAGACCTTCGCCAGCTCGAACGCCTCGAACTGCTCGTCGACCTGTGTGACCACCTCCTGCAACCGGGACATGACCCACCGGTCGGTCATCCCCAGGTCCGCGGCGGCCGGCAGCTCGCCGGTCAGGTGCGCGCCGTTGAGCAACGCGAACCGGGTGGCGTTCCACAGCTTGTTGCAGAAGTTGCGCGAACCCTGGCACCACTCCTCGCTCACCGGCACGTCGGCACCGGGGTTGGCGCCCCGGACCAGGGTGAACCGGGTGGCATCGGCACCGAACCGCTCAATCCAGTCCAGTGGATCGACCACGTTTCCGTACGACTTCGACATCTTCTTGCCGTACTGGTCACGGACCATGCCGTGCAGTGCCACCACGTCGAACGGCTGCCGGCCGTCCATCGCGTACAGCCCGAACATCATCATCCGCGCAACCCAGAAGAACAGGATGTCGTAGCCGGTGACCAGGACACTCGTCGGGTAGAAGGTCCGCAGGTCGTCGGTCTGGTCCGGCCAACCCAACGTGGAGAACGGCCACAGCGCGCTGGAGAACCAGGTGTCCAGCACGTCCTCGTCCTGACGCCAGCCGTCACCGGTGGGCGGCGGCTCGTCAGGGCCGACGCAGACGACCTCGCCGTCCGGGCCGTACCAGACCGGAATCCGGTGACCCCACCACAGCTGCCGGGAGATGCACCAGTCGTGCATGTTGTCGACCCAGGCGAAGTAGCGCCGCGCCAGCTCCGGTGGCTCGACCCGGGTCCGGCCGTCGCGCACCGCGTCACCGGCCGCCCTGGCCAGCGGACCGGTGCTGACGAACCACTGCAGCGACAGCCGAGGCTCGACCGTGGTCCGGCACCGCGAGCAGTGTCCGACCGCGTGCACGTACGGCCGCCTCTCGGCGACGATGCGCCCGTCGGCGCGCAACGCCGCGACGATCGCCGGCCGGGCCTCGAATCGGTCCAGACCTTCGAACGGACCGGCCGCGGTGACCACGCCGCGCTCGTCGAGGATGGTGCGGCTGGGCAGTTGGTGCCGCTGGCCGATCTCGAAGTCGTTGGGGTCGTGCGCCGGCGTCACCTTCACCGCTCCGGTACCGAATGCCGGATCGACGTGTGCGTCGGCGATGATCGGGATCCGACGGCCGGTCAACGGCAACTCGACCTCGGTGCCGACCAGATGCCGGTAGCGGTCGTCGTCCGGGTGGACCGCGACCGCCGTGTCACCGAGCATCGTCTCCACCCGGGTGGTCGCCACCACGATGGAAGCGTCGCCGTCGCCGTACCGGATGGAAACCAACTCGCCCTCGTCGTCGCTGTGCTCCACCTCGATGTCCGACAGTGCGGTCAGGCAGCGCGGACACCAGTTGATGATGCGTTCGGCCCGATAGATCAGATCGTCGTCGAAGAGACGTTTGAAGATGGTCTGCACGGCACGGGACAAACCCTCGTCCATGGTGAACCGCTCACGGTCCCAGTCGACGGAGTCGCCGAGCCGGCGCATCTGCCCGAGGATCGCGCCGCCGGATTCGGCCTTCCACTGCCAGACCCGCTCCACGAACGCTTCGCGCCCGAGGTCGTGTCGGGACAACCCCTCGGCGGCCAGCTGGCGCTCCACCACGTTCTGCGTGGCGATGCCGGCATGATCCATGCCGGGCAGCCAGAGCGCCTCGAAGCCCTGCATCCGCTTACGCCGGGTCAGGGTGTCCTGGACCGAGTGGTCCAGCGCGTGCCCCACGTGCAGCGAACCGGTGACGTTGGGCGGCGGCAGGACGATCGTGAATGGCGGCTTGCCGGTGCCAGCCGACGCCCGGAAGCGACCCTCGGCTACCCACCGCGCGTACCGCCGCTGTTCTACCTCGCCGGGTTGGTACTGGGCCGGCAGGTCGGGGGCATCGGCGCGCTGGGCTTGCGGAGTTTCGGTCACCCGTCAAGTCTACGGAGCCGCGCAGCAGAATTATCTCCACCCCGGTTCCGCTGACGTACGGTGACGGGATGGTCGAGGACATCTTCGGTGGGCGGCGGACAGGTGACCCGCAACCAGTGGACGTGACCCCGCAACCGGACCAGCCCGAACGGCCCGACGAACTCGACCAGCCCGGGCGATCGACCCGCAGCCGACGGATCGTCATCGGTTCGGTCTTGGCGGCCGGGCTGCTCGGTGTCGGACTGCTCGGCTCCACCGGACTACGGATGCTGCAGCAGAAGGACGCGTCGCTGACCACCCCGGACGAGGCCGCAGGGTTGGTGCGCGACGACAGCGAGCGGGCCCGCGACACCGCCCAGTACCTGCGCAACGCCTTCGCCGCCGGGATCGACCTGGACCGCAGCGCAGCTGCGGTCTACCGGGACACCGAGGCGCCTGACCGCAGTGTGCTCGTCTTCGGCGGCACGACGATGTTGTGGTCACCGGAACGCGATCTGGACACATTGCTGGAGCTCGTCGGCGACGAGCAGGGTGCGGTGGCCGGGCTGCGCACGGTACCGGCCGGTTCACTCGGCGGGGTGATGAAATGCGGCAGCGCACCGACCGACGGCCAGGACATGACGGCCTGCGGCTGGGCGGATCATGGAAGCATCGCCGTCGCGCTGTTTCCGGGGCGGTCCATCGACGAGTCCGCTGAGCTGCTCGTGGAGTTGCGCGCCGAACTGCAGCAGCGCGGCTGAGCAGCTCGCGATACATGCACCTGCGGCGGCGGGGACGACCAACGCCAGAAACACTTCAGGGCCACCCTCGCGGGTGGCCCTGAAGTAAAGATGTCCGGCGGTGACCTACTCTCCCACACCCTCACGAGTGCAGTACCATCGGCGCTGGAGAGCTT
>NZ_JBHMIM010000052.1:0-46464 GCF_048060115.1 Micromonospora sp. LOL_023 | reverse complement strand
CTCCAATCAGGCCAGTTATACCGTAAACGCTCAGGCCACAAACGCCATCAGACGACTACGCAAAGCCCCTGGGCGGTGAACCAGTCGGTGAGCCGGGTGCGGATCGAGGCCAGCAGGTGGTCACGCTGCGCGGTGCGACCGAGCTGGTCGGCGATCTCGGCCAGCCGGGCGGCCCGGCCCAGCGCCTTGCCGGTCCAGTAGGTGTCGTTGTCGAACCCGGCGAACGGGTCACCGGCCGCCGCCTGGTCCAGCTGGGCGGTGAGGGTGGCGAGGTCGGCGCCGGTGCTGGTGGCGACAGCCGGGACCTCCGGCAGTACGCCGTGGAAACGCATCGCGGTGCGGAACGACGTCGCGCCGACCAGGTTGCGCATCGGGCCCCGGGCCGACACGTAGGTCTCGGCGATCGGGCTGCCGCCGTTCAGGTGTTTCCACTGGTGGGGGTAGAGGGAGATCACCGTGCCGGTGGCGGAGCCCTCCCGGGCCGTCGTGGTGAAGCTGTAGGTGGCGTCGACCGTGCTGCTGGACTGCTGGTAGCCCCAGCTCACCCGGGTGCCGGTGACGTGCGAGTGGGCGTACTGGCCATAGCTGTCCATCAGCGCGGTCCGCCGGGCCGCGCTGGTACCGGCGCCGGTGGGCAGCAGCCCGACAGAGAGGTAGCCGCGGCCGGCGAGGTTGGAGGTGATCGTGGTCCCGGCGATGGTCCAGATCGCGCCACTCGGCGCGTACGCGACGTAGTCGTGGCCGCGCATCGAGAAGCCGATCCGGTTGCCGCTGTGGTGCCAGACGGTCGGCGTGCCGGGGAAGCTCAGCACCGCGTTGCCGCCGGTGACCTGGGCGTAGACGAACGGCAGGCCGTGGCCGATGGTGGTCCGCAGCGTGCGGGCGCCGTCGGACCAGTAGGGCGTGACCGTCCAGTCGCTCCAGCCGTCGACCTTGACGTCCGGTGAGTTCAGCCCGGCGACGCCGAGGGTGAACTCCCGGGTGTACGGGTAGTGGTACTCGCCGACGCCGGTCGGCGTGCCGGAGATGGCCGCCTGGGTGGTGTACGAGACCCCGAGTCCGCCGGAGGTCGGTTGGAAGGACATCGGGTGGGCGTGCAGCGGGTCGGAGTACGCGCAGTTGTAGCGCTTGAACAGCAGCGACGACCACCAGTCGTTGGTCGGCACCGCGCCGGTCGGGGCGTTGCCGGTGACGTACTGCCGCGGGTTGGCGGAGATGTTGCCGCAGGCGGTGGGGGCGGCGGCACCAGCCGGTCGGCTGGTGGTGTAGCTGCCGGCGCCGACGGTGGCGGCGTCGGCCGTACGCAGCATGCCGAAGATCAGTCCGCTGGCGAGGAGCGCCGTCGCGGTGGTGGCTGCCACGATCCGGCGCGGCGTCCGGCCTGGACGCCCGCCACGGATCGACAGGTTCATGGTGCCTCCGGTTCGGTCGGGCGTGCTACATGGTCGCGAAAGGTTTCACGTCCATTAATGAGCTATTGCCAGGACGTCACCAGAGATGCAGGCGTCTGTCAATATCCTGACCCGAACTTCCGTGGATTCGGAAGGTGTTGGTGGTCTTCGGTTGACAGCTGCGTTGAGCTTGCTATATATCTCTGTGAGAGCGCTCTCCTGAGCCTTGGGGCGACCACCACCCGTGGTAAGGCGGGTATCACCGACAGTCAAAAGAGCGCTTTCAGTCATCCCGTCGCGCCCTGTCATTGAGTGGCATCTGTCGGTCGCCGGTCAATCGGCGACCAGTGAAACCGTCATGTCCAAATGAGCCAGCCGAATACTTCGCCGGCTATTCGCCGGGCGGACGGTTCGACGATGGAACGAGTCGGCCCGTCTCCCGGACCCGGATGTGCGACGGCGGCGGCCACCAGAGGTGGCCGCCGCCGTCACCGGGGAGGGATCGGTTGGTCGGGTGGATCAGTAGACCGACAGGTGCACGTGGTTGGTGTGGTCGCTGGACGGGTCGCCACCGGCCCCGCTGTACGACTTCCAGCCACTGCTCGGCAACCAGATCCGCTTGTACCAGATCACGTAGAGCACGCCGAGCCGGTCGGCGTTGTTGATGTAGTAGTTCGCCAGGTTGTCGCCGTAGGTCTTGTCCCCGCCGGTGGCAACTCCGCCGAAGGTGTTGGGCTGAGCGGCGAAGTCGCAGGCCCGGCCCTTGGGATGCTCCCCGGAGCCGCCGTTGCGGAAGCAGGACACGTACCGGGTGAAACCGGCCGCCTTGGCCTGGTTGAGTGCGTGCAGCGTGCGTGGCGTGATGCAGCCCGACGTGGTCGGGTCACTGATGCTGCAGGACTCTGCCGGCCAGGAACCGTTCGCGTTGCGCGGTGCCGGGGTCGCCGACGCGCTGCCGGACCCGGATGACCCGGATGAGCCGGATGAGCCGGATGAGCCGGATGAGCCGGATGAGCCGGACGAGCCGGACGACGATCCGCTGGAGCTGGCCGCGGCTGCCCGTTCGGCCTCCTCGCGTTCCTGCTCCTCCGCGGCGACCGCCACGGCGAGCGCCCGTTCCGCCTGCTTCTTGCGCTGGTCCATGATGGTGACCTGTTTGCTCTGCTCGCGGATCTCATGCTCGATCGCGGCTTTCGACCGGGTCACCTGGTCGCGGGTCTCGTACAGCCCGCGGAGCTGCTTGTCCTCGTTGGCGGTCACCGCGCTCAGCGCCGCCGCCCGGTCCACGAAGCCCTCCGAGGTGCTGTTCAGCAGCGCGGAGACCGGACCGAGCCGGCCGTTGCGGTACGCGCGGTCGATGATGTGGCCGACGTTGCTGTTGCGGACCTCCAGCTCGGCCTCCACCTCGGTGAGCTGGTCGGTGAGCTGCCTTTGGCGCTTGCCGGAGTGCTGGAGCGCGGCCTTGGCATCGATCCAGCCCTTGGAGGCCGCGTCGAGCTCCTTGCGCAGACTGGGGGTGCCACCCTCGTCGTCGGCGCTGCCGGGTGCGCGGGCCGGTACGGCGCTGGCGGGTGCCGCGGAGCCGATCGGGGCGCCGGTGACGGCGATCAAGATTGCGGCTAATGGTGCTAACAGAGCGAATCGGGTTTTTCGCGCCGACCGAGGTCGGGCGTTCTTGTGGAGCGTCAACTTCACGGTGCAGGTTCCTTCCGTCAGCCGCCGACCGGGTTAGCTGACGGGTTCGGGACGGAAGATCCCTACCGCTGACGCGGATGCACCCCAGGTACGTGGTTCCCCGGCTCGCCGTACGGGCGATTAGGCGACGGTCCCCGCAGGCGCCGGAGGGGCGCCGCCCGAACGGAGACCGGGGCCGAGACTACCGGCTGTAGGGACTTCCGGCGCGGGATCGAGCGCTATCTTCTGTCAATAAAAATCGGAAATATGGCTACATGTTTGCTGTTTGTATCGCGGGAAGGTCACGAAACTTAAGCATCTGCTAATCACCAGTCCGCTGGTCCACAGGGGTCGGCTGGCGACAGTGGCTCGACTTGTAGCGTGGCGTGTTCTATCCCAAACTCTCCGTGCAGGAGCTGGCGGGCGTCGCGCAACGCGACGCCGACCTCTACCGACGGGTCGACGGTGAGGTGCGCCGACGCGACCTCCATGCCGGGCGTCAGTGTCCACACATGCAGATCGTGCACGTCGCAGACCCCCGCAACGGTCGCCAGCCGGCTCCTGACCCGAGGCACGTCCACGTGCTCTGGCGCCACCTGAATCAGAATCCGCAGTGCCGTGCGGGCGAGTCGCCAGGTGCGCGGCAGGATGAACACGCCGACGCCGACGGCGACCAGCGGGTCGGCGTACCACCACCCGGTCGTGGCGATGACGACGCCAGCCACGATCACGCCGACCGACCCCAGCAGGTCGGCGAGCACCTCCAGGTAGGCGCCACGGACATTGATGCTTTCCCGGGCGCCGGCACGTAGCAGCCCGAAGGCCACGATGTTGGCGACCAGTCCGGCCGCCGCCACCACCAACATCGGTTCGGCCGCTACCGGCTGCGGCGCGCCGACCCGGCGTACCGCCTCGATCAGTACGTAGAGCGCGACGCCGGCGAGCAGGACCGCGTTCGCCAGCGCGGCGAGCACCTCCAGCCGGTAGAGACCGAAGGTGCGCTGAGGATCGCCGCTACGCCGTCGGGTCGCGGCGATCGCGGCGAGAGCCATCCCGATCCCGAGTACGTCGGTGAACATGTGTCCGGCATCGGAGAGCAACGCCAGCGATCCGGTGAGCAGGGCGGCCACCGCTTCGACGACCATGAACGTCGCCAGCAGGACGAACGCGGCCCACAACCGTCCGTAGTGTCGCTGCCCGGCGGCGCTCGCGCCGTGATCATGTCCCGCACCCACACCGTCACCATCCGTCGCCTGGCATCGCCAGACCAGACTAATGCTCACATGGCAATATGTGCAATCGACTGGCGATGCGCGACCGGCCGGCGGCGCGTGATGAATCGGCGGTGCGATCAGTCGGTCACGTCGATCGTCACCAGCCGCTGGGTCGCCCGGGACAGCGCGACGTAGAGCGTCCGGACACCGGCTTCGGACTCGGTGCGGATCTCGTCCCCGGCCACAAGCACCACCCCGTCGTACTCCATGCCCTTGGCCTGCAGGCTCGACACCACCTGTAGCCGAGGATCCGCCAGGTCGGTGAGCCAGCCGGCGACATCGCCGCGACGGGCCACCGCCGCGATCACCCCGACGGTCCCCTCCACCTCGGCGAGGAGCCCGCCGACCGCGTCCCGGACCGCCACCGGCAGCGCCGAGGCGGCTACCCGTTCCCGTCGCGGCGCCACGCCGGTGGAGCGCACTGCGGTGGGCAGCAGGGCGTCCGGGGCGATCTCCCGGATCACCCCGGCCGCCAACTCGAAGATCTCGGCCGGATTGCGGTAGTTCGTGGTGAGCTGGAACTCCCGCCGGGGTCGCCGTCCCAACGCCCGGTCCCGGGCCTGGGCGAGCTCGGCCGGATCGCCTGTCCACGCGGTCTGCGCGGGGTCGCCGACCACCGTCCACGAGGCGAGCCGACCGCGTCGGCCGATCATCCGCCACTGCATCGGCGACACGTCCTGCGCCTCGTCGACCACCACGTGGGCGTACTCGCGGTAGTCGGCGGGCCGATCCCGGGCCGCCGCCCGGGCGGCACGCTCGCGGTCGGCGAACGTCGTCACCTCGCGTACCCCACCGGCGAGCTGGTACGGGTCGCTCGGGCGCCGCCGCGGCTGCGGCGGCCGGCCGAGCAGTTCGTCCAACTCGTCCAGCAGCGCCACGTCGGCGATCGTCGGCCCCTGCTCGGCCAGGTCATGGAAGGACTCGACCAACGTGGCGACCTCCGCCGGGTCGAGGATGCCCCGGGCGTAGCGACGCAGCCGTGCGGGCTGGGCCAGCCAGGCCAGCACGTGCCGGGGCAGCAACCGCGGCCACCAGGCGCGCAGGAAGTCGCGGAAATCGTCCCGATCCGACAACTCGTCTTCGAACTCGGCCTGGCCCGACAGCCGCGATGCCGCGACCAGCTGCCGGGCCTGGGCCCACAACGCGTCGAAGAGTCCGTCGATGCCGGCCCGCCGGACCTCGTTGCGGCGGGCACCCTTCGGCAACGCCCGCGCCCGGATGCCGTCCAGCTCCGCACCCTGTAGCCGTAGCAACTGCCCCCGGTAGAGCAGCCGAAGCTCGGTCGGTCCGTCCGGTACCGCGTCGCGGACCGCCCGGTCGAGCACCCGCCGCATCCGCAGGGAGCCCTTCACGACCGCTGCCGCCGCCGGATCGGTCCGGGTCGCCGACGCGGACGGGATCAGCGAACCCAACGACCGCAGCGTCGCGCTCTCCTCGCCGAGTGCGGGCAGCACCGCAGCGATGTACTCGACGAAGACCGCGGTTGGTCCGACCACCAGGATGCCGCCGCCAGCGAAGCGGCTGCGGTCGGCATAGAGCAGGTACGCCGCCCGGTGCAGGGCCACGGCGGTCTTGCCGGTACCCGGCCCGCCGGAGACGACCGTGACCCCCGACGCCGGAGACCTGATCGCCTGGTCCTGCTCCTGCTGAATCGTGGCCACGATGTCGCGCATGCCACGCCCCTTGGCCCGAGCCAGGGTGGCCAGCAGCGCGCCGTCGCCGACCACCCGCATGCCGGCCGGCGCCCGGCCGGGATCGAGCAGATCGTCGGAGACCCCGGTCACCCGTTCGCCCCGCGACTGGATGGTGCGCCGCCGTACCACGCCCCGGGGCTGGGTGGGCGTCGCCTGATAGAACGCCGCGGCGGCCGGCGCCCGCCAGTCGATCAGCAACGGCTCGGCCTGCTCGCCGCGGACCCCGAGCCGGCCCACGTGCAGCACCGAACCGTCCCGCAGATCCAGTCGGCCGAAGACCAGGCCCTCGTACTCGGCGTCCAGTCGGTGCCGTCGGCGCGCCGCATGGAACACCATCGCGTCGCGCTCCACCAAGGCACCCATGTTGCCTACTCGGGCGAGCCGGTATCCGTCACGCTCGTTGCGTACCGCATCCTGACGCAACTGTGCCAGCCGGGTGTACACCCGGTCGACGTGCCGTTGCTCGACGGCGATCTCCTGTTCCAGCGTGGTGGCGTCGGTCAACGCAGCAGCTCCTGGGCGAGGGCGGGTCGGCCGGGAGCCGGCCGAACCCGCCAGGTGGCACGGTCACGACGCCGGGTCCTGGCGTCAGCGGAGCGTGTCCCGTCCCTGACGCCCGGTTGGCCCGGCAGCCTTACGACGTTACCGTCCGGGTGCCAACCCGGTGCCGGCTCCCGGCTTCCACATTCGGGGTGGACCGCAATACGGTGCAGAGGTGACCCGGCAGTGGATGATCTACGGTGCTACTGGCTACACCGGTTCGCTGGTCGCTCGGCGAGCCGTCGCCCGCGGGCAGCGGCCGGTGCTGGCCGGCCGCGACGCGACGGCGGTCGCCGCCCTGGCCGGCGAACTCAATCTAACCTGGACGGTGCTGGATCTGGCCGAGCGCAGCGCGTTGCGGGCCGCCCTGCACGACGTCACGGTGGTGGCGCACTGCGCCGGGCCGTTTCGCCGCACCGCCGCGCCGATGCTGGACGCCTGCCTGGAGACCGGCACCCACTATCTGGACATCACCGGTGAGATTCCGGTCCTGACCGACGTCCTCGACCGGGACCGGTCCGCCGTCGAGGCCAATGTGGCGTTGGTCACCGGCGTCGGTTTCGACGTGGTCCCGACCGACTGCCTCGCCGGTATGCTCGCCGCCGCGCTGCCCGCCGCGACCACCCTCGAACTGGCGATCCTGGCCGGGGGCGGAGTGAGCGCGGGAACCGCGACGACGGCGTTGACCTCGGCCGGCGGTGGCGTGCGGCGGGTCGGCGGCAAACTGCGGCCCGCGCCGGTCGGGCGACCACGCCGGCTGGTGCCCTTCCCGTCCGGCCAACGCCAGACGGTGGCGGTGCCCTGGGGCGACCTGGTCACCGCCCACCGGTCGACCGGCATCGGCGACATCACCGTCTATCTCGCCGTGCCGGGACGTCCGGCGGTGGTCGGCGCCGCCGCCACACTGCTCCGGGTCGCAGCGCTGCGCAGGCTCGCCACCTGGGCGGTGCGCCGGGGCGCGCCCGGCCCGTCAGCGCAGACCCGGGCGGCGACCGGGTGCGAGGTCTGGGCAGAGGTACGCGACGACGCCGGTGAACGGCGTACCGCCGCACTGCGTGGACCGAACGTCTATGACCTCACCGCAGACGCCGTCGTCCGCGCCGTCGACCGGGTGCTCGACGGGGTCGGTGACGACCCCGGCCAGATCACACCCGGTGCGCACACCCCGGCCACGGCGTTCGGCCACGGGTTCGTGCGGATGCTCGACGGAGTAACTGTCACCGAGCCCTCGTAGCGGTGACGGTGCCGGGCTCGGCGCCGGCGACCCGGTCGAGGACCATACCGACGGCGCAGGTCACCTCCTCGGGACGCTCCATCATCAGCATGTGTCCCGCCCCGGGGCAGACGGTCAGTTCGGTGCCTGGCAGTGCCTGCGCGATGGAATCGGCGCAGGCCGGCGGGGTCAGCCGGTCGCGGTCTCCGACCAGGACAGCCGCCGGGAGACCGCCGAGACCGGTCAGGGTGGCGATCCGGCGTTGCGCGCCGATTGAGGACCGGTAGCCACCGATCGCGCGTAGCGTGGCCCGACCGACCGCCCGGGTGGCCAGGTCCAGGTCCACCGGGTCGTGCCGGTCGCCGAACAGCAGCCATCGCAGCGTCGGCCGTAGCGGATGCAGAAGGTTCTGGTGTGGCCGCCAGGTGCCGCACCGGGCGAGCACCCCCGCCCCCGCCACCTCACAGAGCCGGACCAGCCGGGCGACCGGCTGGGCGAGCCCGTACGCGGTGTGGGTGTGCCCTTCGGCGGTGGTGGCGACGAAGACCAGCCCGGCCACCTGGTCGGCGAAGCGGTCGGGGTGCCGGTGCGCGTACTCCATGATCGTCATGCCGCCCATCGAGTGCCCGGCCAGCACCACCGGTCCCCGCGGCGCGACCTGTCGCAGCACCTCGCCCAGATCGTCGCCAAGCTGACCCAGGGTCATCGTGGCAAGCCCGGTGGAGGTGGACCGGCCGTGACCGCGGGTGTCGTAGCTCACCACCCGGACCGGCGAGGTGGTTCGTCGCGCCAGTTCCTGGACCTGCCGGTACCAGGTGTGGTGGTCGAGAGTCCATCCGTGCAGCAGGACGAGCGTCAGGGGCGCGTCCAGCGGACCGACCGACTCCCCGTGCAGTACCGCGCCGTCCGCCAGCGCGACCGAGAACTCCTGCCGCATGTGCACCTCTGGTCACCTCCGTGGGGCCGACTGGTCGTCGCGCACCGCGTCGACCGGACCTACCCAGCTGGGCCTGCCGCCGAACCGTGACGGTGAGAAGATTCGCAACATCCTTCCCGACCGGCCGGTAGCAGACCAGGCTGCAATTATGTCGTCACCGTCGTTCCCGATGTCGGATTCCCGTGCCCCGCGACCGACCGGGCCGCCGCCGGCCGATCACCCCGGTCCGGCCGAGGCACTGGCCGAACTGCTGGCCGGCAACCATCGATTCGTCACCGGGCAGCCCCGGCACGGGCACGACGTGTCCGCCGCCGCGGCCAGTGCCGCCCTCGGTGAGCAGCATCCGATCGCCTTCGTGCTCGGCTGCATCGACTCGAGGGTCCCGCTGGAGGCCATCTTCGACCAGACCTTCGGGTCGATCTGCGTCGGCCGTTCCGGCGCACAGGTGTTGGATCAGGCGATTCTCGGGTCGATCGAGTTCGCGGTCGCCGCGCTGGGGGTGCCGCTGGTCGTCGTGCTCGGACACGAGCGGTGTGGCGCGGTGGCGTCGACGATCGCCGCCGAGCGCTCCGGCACCCGTCCGACGGGCAGTGTGGGGTACCTGGTGGAGCAGATCGCCCCCGCCGTGGCGGAGGTCGGCGTCGACCATCCGCAGGCGCAGCCCCTCGTGGTCCGCGCCCACGTACGCCGGACCGTGCACCGGCTGCGGCAGGTCGACGCGTTGGCGGCGGCGCTGGGGAAGGGCCGGATCGACGTCACCGGCGGGGTCTACGACCTCGGGAACGGTCAGGTGGAGCTGCTCGCCTGAGACCGTCGGCGGGCCAGCCGCCGACGGCAACGGCCCCACCGGTGGACCACCGGTGGGGCCGTTGCAGGTGTCGCGGTGACTCTGTGCTGGCTGCGGGCTCGGATCAGGCCTCGAAGATGCCGGCCTCGACGAGCCGCTTCTCGGTCAGCTCCCAGCCGTGCTCCGGGTACGCGCCGGCCAGCGCGTTGATCTCGGCGCGGATCTTGGTGGCGTGCCCGGCGCCGGCCAGCACGCGGATCTCCTCCACGAAGGCGTCCGAGTCGGTCCGCAGGTGAGCCGTCTTGCCGTTGGTGAGGTTCCGGACGTACGCGTGCTTGCCGCCGTTGAGCGGAATCAGGTACTTGAACTCGCCGAGGACGCTCAGGGCACCACCCTGACCGGCCTGGCCGGCGCGGACTGACGCGCGCGCGGTCTTGGAGGTGTTGCTCGCCACGGGGTGACTCCCTTGCAGAACGTACGGAAACGGACAGGTGTGAACGGGTGCGGAAGGGCTCGACAGAGGCCAGGAGCATTCTACCGGACAGCCAACCGGTCACCTGTGAGTGACCCGGTCGGTCAGCAGGCACAACGACCTGCCGGTGCCGGGCATTCCGGTGGGTGACGACCCGATCGGCGTGCTGCCCCGGAGAAACGCCGCGACGAAATTCCCGATTCGCTGGCGCACCACCCGTCACAACAGTCATCATTAGTCACACCACCCGGGTGATCGAGGTCGTAGGGGAAGACGCACCTCGCTCTCCGGGAGGTCACCGTGCCAACGCGTGGCGTCGTATACGTCCACTCGACCCCGCTCGCCGTGTGCCCACACGTCGAGTGGGCCATATCGCGTGTGCTCGTCGCGCCGGTCAACCTGCACTGGACAGCTCAGCCGCTCGATCCGAACGGCCGCCGAGCCGAGTGTGGTTGGACCGGTCGACCAGGCACCGGCGCCGAGCTGGCTGCTGCCCTACGGCAGTGGCCCATGATTCGTTTCGAGGTCACCGAGGAAGCCAGCGCCGGAGCCGACGGGGAGCGGTTCATGCACGTACCCGGGCGTGGGCTGTTCCGCGCCACGATCGGTGCGGCCGGCGACATCCAACTCGGTGAGGACCGGATCCGGGCGATCATCGCGGCGGCCCCGGCCCCGGAGGCGCTCGCACACGCCCTTGACAAGGCCATGGGTACGGCCTGGGACACCGAACTCGAGCCGTACCGGCACGCGGGTGAGGGCGCGCCGGTGACGCTGCTCACCCGGGTCGGGTAGTCCGTCGGGTGACCCTGGGTGCGGCACGGCCCGCAAGGTTGCCGCCACCGCCGTAGCCTGATGTGATGGCCGGTGTGCTCCCCTCACCCCGCGTAACGATTGCCGCCTTCCTGCTTGCTGTCCTCGGTGTCACGAGCGGCTGTGCCGGAGCTGGGTCGGCGTCCCCGAACACCACACCCAGCAGCTCAAGCGGGCCGTCGACCGACCCGACGGCAACCACGGGCCCGGCGACACCCGCCGCCCGGCTAGCCGCCACCCTCAGTGATGAAGACCTGGTGGGGCAGGTGTTGATGCCGTACGCCTACGGTGGGTCGGCGACCGAGGTCTCGGCCGGATCGGCCGCCGGCAACCAGCAGCTCGCCGGGGTGGACAGCCCTGCCGAGATGATCGAGCGGTACCGGCTCGGTGGACTGATCCTGGTCGGCTTCTCCGCCGACGACCCCACCGGCAGCAACCAGCCCACCACGAACGTCGACGACACCGCCCAGGTCCGCGCGCTGACCACCGGGCTGCAGCAGGCCGCCAGCGGCCTGCCTGCGGCGACGCTGCCCGCTGGCGCCGGTGACCTGCCGTTGTTGATCGGCACCGACCAGGAGTTCGGCATCGTCACCCGGATCGACCAGGGCGTCACGATCCTGCCCAGCGCGATGGCCGCCGGAGCGGCTGGTCGGCCGGACCTGACCGAGGCGGCCTGGCGGGCGGCGGGAACCGAACTCGCCGCACTCGGCGTCAACGTCGACTTCGCCCCCGTCGCCGACGTACTCGGGGTGAGCAGCACCGTCATCGGTTCCCGCTCCTACGGCGCGGATCCCGCACTCACGGCCCAGCAGGTCGGCGCCGCCGTACGTGGACTGCAGGGCGCCGGTGTGGCCGCCACCGTCAAACACTTCCCCGGCCACGGGCACACCGCCGTCGACTCGCACGGCGATCTGCCGGTGCTGGAGCAGGACCGCGCCGCGCTGGACACCGCCGACCTGCCGCCGTTCGCGGCCGGCATCGACGCCGGCGCCGGACTGGTGATGTCCGGCCACCTGGACGTGACCTCGGTCGACCCCGGCGTGGCGGCGACCTTCTCCCGCAAGGTGCTCACCGATCTGCTCCGCGGCGAACTCGGCTTCGAGGGTGTCGTGGTCACCGACGGGATGAACATGGCACCGGCACAGGTGATGCCACCAGGCGCGGCGGCCGTCGCGGCGGTCAACGCCGGCAACGACCTGATCCTGATGCCGCCGAACGTGACCGCCACGTACGACGGACTGCTCGGCGCGCTGCGCGACGGATCGCTGCCGCGTGAGCGGCTGGTCCAGGCAGTCACCCGGGTGTTGACCCTCAAGCAACGCCTCGCCGGGGCGGCCACGCCGCCGATGTCGGTGCTCGGGGCCGCCGGCCACTACGCCGCCGCGCGGGAGTTGGCGGCCGCCGCCATCACCCAGGTACGCGGAGCGTGCACCGTGGTCGGGCAACCCGTCACCGTCACCGCCTCGGCCGGCCGTGACCGCACCCGGACTCTGCTGATCGAGTCGCTGCGGGCCGGCGGGGTCGAGGTCGTCGACCGTGGCGGGACCACCGTGCATCTGGTCGGTTACGGCGACGGCGCGTCCGACCTGAGCGCGGCGGCGGCGGTCACCGTCGCGATGGACACCCCGTATCTGCTGGCACAGTCCCGATCACCGGTGCTGCTGGCGACGTACTCGTCGAGTGCGGCGTCGATGTCCGCGCTGGCGGACGTGCTGCGGGGTAAGACGAAGGCACCGGGCCGGTTGCCGGTGTCGGTGGGCGACCTGCCACCGACATCCTGCGGGCAGTGAGCGCGACCGGCAGACGCCCCGGCCCATGAGCTGGGCCGGGGCGTCTGCCGGTCGGTTCGGGTCGAGGGACCGGTCGGGTCTCAGACCCGGGTGAAGACGAGCGCCACGTTGTGCCCGCCGAACCCGAACGAGTTGTTCAGCGCGGCCGGGACGTCCATCGGTCGGGCCTTGTGCGCGGCCACCTCGAGGTCGAGCCGGTCGTCGGGGTCGTCCAGGTTGATCGTCGGCGGCACGACGCTTTCACAGATCGTCATGATCGTGATGATCGACTCCAACGCGCCGGCCGCGCCGAGCAGATGGCCGGACATCGACTTGGTGGCGGTGAGTACCGGGTGGTCGCCGACCGCGCGCCGCAGCGCGATCAGTTCGGCGAGGTCACCGGCCGGCGTCGAGGTGGCGTGTGCGTTGACGTGCACGATGTCGCGACCGGTGACACCGGCGTCGGCCAGCGCCAGCCGGATCGCCCGGGAGGCACCGAGCCCTTCGGGGTGCGGCTGCACCATGTCGTACCCGTCGGAGGTGAGGCCGGCTCCGGCGAGCCGGGCGTAGACCCGCGCACCGCGCGCCGCCGCGTGTTCGGCCCGCTCCAGCACGACGATGCCGGCACCCTCACCGAGCACGAATCCGTCACGGCCGTTGTCCCAGGGTCGTGACGCCCGCGCCGGGTCGTCGTTGCGGGTCGACATCGCCCGCATCGCGGCGAAGCCTGCGATCGGCAGGCCGTGTACGACGGCCTCGGTGCCACCGGCCACCACCACGTCGGCGCGACCGGCGCGGATCATGTCGAGTCCGTGCGCGATCGCCTCGGCACCGGTGGCACACGCGCTGGCCACCGAGTGCACCCCGGCCTGCGCGCCGAGTTCCAGCCCGACCCAGGCGGCTGGGCCGTTGGGCATCAGCATCGGTACGGTGTGCGGCGAGACGCGCCGGGGCCCGTCGGCTTCCAGGATGTCGTCCTGGGCCAGCAGGGTGAGCGCACCGCCGATACCGGAACCGACGCTGACGCCGAGACGTTCCCGGTCGACGCCGGCGTCGCCCAGCCCAGCGTCAGCCCATGCCTCACCGGCGGCGATCAGCGCGATCGCCTCGGATCGGTCGAGCCGGCGCAGTTTGACCCGGTCGAGCCGCTCGGCGGGGTCGACCGCCAGTTCGGCGGCGATCCGGACCGGCAGTTGCGCGGCCCAGTCGTGGGTGAGCGGCCGAGCCCCGGACTCGCCGTTGAGCATGGCATCCCAGGTGGACGCGACATCTCCGCCGAGCGGAGTCGTCGCGCCTAGCCCGGTGACGACGACGTCGACCATCGTCATGCCTGCGCTTCGATGTAGGCGACGGCGTCACCCACAGTCTTGAGGTTCTGTACCTCGTTGTCCGGGATCTTCACGCCGAACTTCTCCTCGGCGGCCACCACGACCTCGACCATGGAGAGCGAGTCGACGTCCAGGTCGTCGGTGAACGACTTCTCGCCGGCAACGTCGTCCGGGCTGACCCCGGCGACCTCTTCGAGGATTTCGGCGAGGCCGGCGGTGATCTCGTCACGGGTCATGGTTTTCTGCTTTCCTCTCGATGGATGGGCTGGTACTGCCTGCTCGACTGCGAGCAGTGCTGCTCCGCGCCGGGGCGCGGACGAACTGGCGGGTCCACATGAGCGCCGGACGGTACTCATGGACAGCGGATGACCTGCCCGGCGTAGGTGAGGCCGCCACCGAAACCGAACAACAACACCGGGGCGCCCGACGGGATCTCCCGGCGTTCGACCAGCTTCGACAGGGCCAACGGCACACTCGCCGCCGACGTGTTGCCGGACTCGACGATGTCCTTGGCGACGATCGCGTTCGGCATGCCGAGCCGCTTCGCGATCCCGTCGATGATCCGGGCGTTCGCCTGGTGCGGAACGAAGGCGGCGATGTCCGCCGGTTCGACACCGGCGCGTTCGCAGGCCTGCAGCGCGAGTGGGGCGAGCGCGGTGGTCGCCCAGCGGAACACCGACTGACCTTCCTGCTCGATGTACGGCCGCCAACCTTCGATGCGCACCGCGTCGCCACGATCCGGGGCGGAACCCCAGACCACCGGGCCGATGCCGCTCGGCTCGTTGTCACCGGTCGCGCTGACCACCGCGGCACCGGCCCCGTCACCGAAGATGATGCAGGTGGAGCGGTCGGTCCAGTTGGTGACGTCGGACAGCTTCTCCGCGCCGATGACGATGGCGTTGCGCGCGGCTCCGGCCCGGACCGCGTGATCGACGGTGCCGAGCGCGTAGCTGAAGCCCGAGCAGGCGGTGTTGATGTCGTAGGCACCGGGGGCGGCGATGCCGAGCCGCGCGGCCACCCGGCAGGCCACGTTGGGGCTGCGGTCGATCGCGGTGCAGGTGGCTACGACCACCAGGTCGATGTCGTCGGCGGTGAGCCCGGCGTTGGCCAGTGCCTTCTCCGCCGCCGCGGCAGCCATGTCGGAGACGGTCTCCGAGTCGGCGATACGCCGGGTGACGATACCGACCCGGTCGCGGATCCAGGCGTCGTTGGTGTCGACGAGCTCGGCCAGCTCGTCGTTGGTCACAACTCGGGATGGCTGGTAGTGCCCGAGGGCGACGATCCGTGATCCGGTCATCGGTGTGCTGCCTTCTCGTCGCGGTGCGTGTTCACAGTGGGGTACCGCTGATGCGGGCCAAGGGCTGGCCGGGTGCGACCGGGTCGTCGTGGTGGGCGAGCCACTCGGTGAGTACGCCGTTGTCGTGCGCGGCGACCTCGACCGGACCCTGCCTGGTCGAGACGTGTCCGATGAGCTGGTTGGCGCTCAGCAGGTCGCCTTCGGCGAGTCCGGCCGCCGGCTCGAAGGTGCCGGCGCTGACCGACACGACCACCCGGAAGGGCATGGTGGGCTCGTGGCAGGGGATCATGCCGTGCCGGGCGATCAGGTTCCGCGCGGCAGGCAGATCGTCCGGCGTCTTGAGGGTGACGATCTCCGGCCCGTCGCTGCCCTTGAACTCTCGCTTGATCAGCCCGGCCAGGGTGCCGGCGGGTGGCAGTTCCAGCACGCCGGTGACCCCGAGGTCGGCCAGGGTTCGCATGCACAGGTCCCACCGGACCGGGGCGGTGACCTGCCGGACCAGCCGCTGCAGCAGCTCACGGCCGTGGCTGACCGCAGCACCATCCAGGTTGGACAGCAAGATTCGGTTCGGGTCGGCCGGGGTGATACCGGCGGCGACCGCGGCGAGTGCCTGTTCGGCGGGGGCCATGTACGGGGTGTGGAAGGCGCCAGCGACCTGAAGGACCGCGACCCGGGCCCCGGCCGGCGGCTGCGCGGCGAACTTCTCGAGCTGGCCGGCGGCACCGGCGACCACGATCTGGCCCGCGCCGTTGTGGTTGGCCGCGTGCAGACCGTTGCTGTCGACGGCGGCGAGGACCTCGATGCGGTCGCCACCGAGGACCGCCGCCATCGCGGTGGTCTCCCGCGCGCAGGCGGCCGCCATCTCCCTGCCGCGGACCGCGGCCAGGGTGATCGCGGACTCGGCTGGCAGGGCCCCGGCCAACGACGCCGCGGCCAGTTCGCCGACGCTGTGGCCGGCTACGACGGCGACGTCGTACAGCCCGCCCCGGCGGTGGCCGGCGGGTGATCCGCCCGGCAGATGTTCGGCGGCGAGCAGTGCGGCGGCGACGAGCAGAGGTTGGGTCCGGGCGGTGTCCTTGATCTCGTCGACGCCAGCGGTCGTGCCGAGGTGCACCAGATCGACGCCGGCGAGCGCCGACCACCATCGCAGGCGGGCCGGGGCGCCGGGCAGGTCGAGCCACGGGGTGAGGAAGCCAGGCTTCTGGGAACCCTGGCCGGGGGAAAGGACGGCGAGCACGGTTATGACTCTCCCTGATACCCACGGGTCACTTGGGTGTGCTGCGGTACCAATCCGCACTACCGTCGTTGGAGGGATCCTACAAATATCAGCGATCATCGCTCGGAATTTGTCTGAATTGTCGATTACTCTGGATTCAGCCGGGCCGGGAGCGCACCGGCGGCGGTGGATCGAGCCGGCCGATCGCCAACGCCATCTGCAACGCGTACGCGTCGCGGGCGACGAACGGCGACAGTCCGGTGACCTCACCGATGCGGCGTAACCGGTAGCGCACCGTGTTCGGGTGCACGAACAGTGCCCGGGCGGCAGCCTCCAGCACCGCACCGGCGGCGAAGAACGCGTCCAAGGTCTCGAGCAACTCGCCCCCGGAGCGCACCAGCGCGGCGTACACGTCCTGGCGTAGCCGGCGCCGCGCCTCCGGGTCGCCGGCCAGGGCCCGCTCCGGCAGCAGATCGGCCGCCGCCACCGGCCGCGGTGCCGCCGGCCAGGCCGGCGCGGCCCGGTAACCGGCCAGCGCCGCCCGCGCCGATTCGGTCGCCTCGTCGAGACTCGCCACCATCGGTCCGACCACCACCGGGCCCTCGCCGAAGGCGTCCAGCAGTTTCCCGGTCGCCGCCACCGAGTCCGGCGCACCGCCGAGCACCACCACCAGCCGATCGTTGTGCACCCCGCCGATGGTCTCCACCCCGATCCGTCTGGCCGCCCGGTAGACGATCTGCAGCACCGCGGTGACCTCGCCACCGGGGGACCGGCCGACCACGACCGACACCGGCGAGGCGTCCGTCCAGCCCAACGCGGCGGCCCGGCTGGCCAGCACGTCCGAGGAGTCACCCCGTAGCAACGCGTCCACCAGTAGCGCCTGCAGTCGGGCGTCCCACGCTCCGCGTGATTCCGCCGCTCGCGCGTACACCCGGGCGGCGGCGAACGCGATCTCCCGGGAGAACAGCAGCACCGCCTCGCGGAGCAATGCCTCCTCACCGGCCGCCGCCAGATGCGGCACCTGTGCCTCGACCACGTCGATCGTGACCTTGATGAGGGCCACCGTGTGCTGCAGGCTGATCGACCTGGCCAACGCGCGTGGCGCCGTCGCGAACACCTCGTCGGAGACCGACTGCGGGCTGCCGGATGCCCCGCCGCCGCCGCGTAGCCACTCCACCAGCGAGCCCACCCCGGCCTGAGCGATCAGCATCACCCAGGCCCGCTGGTCGGCGGGCAGTCCACGGAACCACGGCAGCGTCTCGTCCATCTGGGCGACACTCGCGGTGGCGAGTGCTCCGGCCGAACGCTCGACCCGACGTAACGTCGCTGCCAGTCGGGGCTCACCGGTCTCCACCTGCTCACCCGGGGCTCCGGTGCGGTCCGGCACGGCCGGTACGGCCGCGTCGGCCTTGTCGTTGCGCTGGGTAGCCACGCCGCCAGCCTGTCATGGTCGCCGGGCGGCTCGGCGGCGACCGTGCCACCATGAGCTGGTGATCGCCCGCCCGCCGATGGCAATCCCGACACTGGCCATGATCGGCTTGGCCCTGCTCACGGCACTCCTGGTCGTCGAACCCGGGACCATCGCCCGGTTCGACGCGCCGCTCAGTGCCGGGTTGCGTGGGTTCGCGACCGACCGGCCGGGACTGGTGACGGTGCTGCGCGTTGTCACCGACCTCGCGGCGACCATTCCGTTCATCGCGGCAGGGCTGGCCGCGATCGTCCTGTTCGCGGCGCGCCAGGACCGCCCCCGGGCGTTGTTCTGCATGGCGGTCACCGTCGTCGTGCCGGCCGGTTGGGCCCTTGGACAGTGGCTGCTGCACCGGCCCCGTCCGCTCGACGGGTTCGTCACCGTCACGGCCAACGGCTTCCCCAGCGGCCACACGTCGAACGCGGCGGCCGCCGCGTTGGCGGTCGTCCTGCTGGCCTGGTCGGGCGTCGGCCGTACCGGCCGGCTGCTGCTCGGCCTGCTCGCGGCTAGCGGGGTCGGTGTCATCGCCGCGAGCAGGCTGGTGCTACTCGTGCACTGGCCGGTCGACGTGATCGGCGGCTGCCTGCTGGCGGTGGTCGTCGTCTCTTTGGCCGCCCGGTGGGTGCCACAACAACCAGGGGGGCTGGCGCTTTCCGATTCCAGACCTGGCAAGGTGTCGTCCCGGGACGGCTCGTGCGAGGTGAGGAGATCGTGATGGCGTACGTGGGAGCTGGTCACAGCAACGGTGCCGGGCATGACCAGCATGGGGGACGCGACCGCGATCAGACGCCGCCGGGACGATCGCCCGTCGGCCAGGGCGAGGATCGGGCCGAACCGGTCGACCCTCGCCCGGCACCGACCTGCCGGGTCTACCAGCAAGGGTGGGCCGGCGCGCACCGGCACCTCGGTGTCCGACCTCGCCAGCGGGCCAACCGTCGGGAACGCCCGCCGCATCGCTGGTGCTGACCATCAGGCGGACCGCGGTCGGTTCAGCGGGTACGGCGGCGGACCAGCAGGGCGATCACCGCGATGCCCAGGGTGATGCCGACCACTACGGCACCGTTGAGCAGCATCGCCTGCCGTAGGTCGGTGAACATCTTGCCGAGATCCTCGCCGGGGTTGAGCGAGTCCTCCGGGATCACTCGTTCGCCACCGCCGATGCCGCCGCTGATGCTGTCGGGTCGCGCGGGCAGTGGCGCACCTGCCGCCCGCAGGGTCTCGGACATGGTCAACCGGCCGAAGAACCAGGCATCGGTCGACTTGCTGCCGTCGGGCTGCTTGGCGGGTCGGAACGCCCGTGGGCCGCCTTTGGCCAGCGGATAGAGCTCGTAGTTGCGAGTCGGCTCATCGTCGACCAGTACCACGAGCAGATACTGGGGGCCGAGCTCGTCGGCCTCTGGTGAGCCGGTCTGCCCCGGACCGGTGAGCCAGCTGACCTGGCCGAGTACCGCGCTGAACAGTTCGCCGCTGTCGGCGTGCACCACCAGCGGTTCGGGCAGGTCGTCACCTTCGATGGTCACGGTCGTTGGAGCCGGTGGAGCGGCGTGCACAGGGGCAGCCGCCAGTCCGGTGGCGCCCAGTGCCAGGCACAGCACAGCGGCCGCGCCGAGATGCCTGGCGGATCGCTGTCTCATGGTCAACTCCCTCGCCCCGCGGAGGTCTCGTCCTTGTCGGTGTGCTCAGTACCCGATGGCGCTCCGATACAATCCGTCGACGGGTAGGTTCGACAGGGCCCTCACTTGAGAGACTCCGCGCGACCCTGGACGGTTGCATCCGCCGGTCGGAAATTTCGGGAACCATCGCGGACCGGTGGCCGACCAACTAGGGAGGTCGACCGGTTACGGCCCAACGCGTATCTGGCGGCCGATGGTAGCTGGCTATGGCAACAGATGGGGGACAGGGTGGGGCGGGCACCGGCGGTATTGCTGGCAGTGTTCATCGGGGTGCTGACTGTGCTGATCGGAGGGTCGCCGGCATACGCGCACAACGTATTGACCGGGAGCAACCCGACTGATGGCGCCGAACTCGCAGAAGCTCCCGAAACGGTTCGACTCACCTTTCTGGCCAAGCTGAACCCGGAGCAGATCGAGCTGACCGTGGCCGGTCCCGACGGTCAGCCGGCGTTCACCGGCTCCCCGGTCGTCGACGGCACCGCGGTCAGCATCGCCTTCCAGGCCGGGCCGGCAGGTGAGTACACGGTGGACTACGATGTGTTGTCGGCGGACGGGCACCAGGTGAAAGGTGCGGTGGCGTTCACGCTGACGGTCGGCGTCGAGCCGACCGAGGAGCCGACGCCGAGCGCGCAGCCCAGCCCGGCGGCGATCTCACCGACGCCGCAGGAGACAACCTCAGGGCCGGCACCGGCTTCGCCGGAGGCGACCGCCAGTCAGGAGACGACACCGTGGTGGCCCTGGCTGCTCGGTGGTGTCGTCCTGCTGGCCGCCGCCGGGGCCGGAGCCTTCTTCGTCCGGCGGCGCAGTGGCTGAGGTCCGGCGGCGCGGCGGTCAGCCGGTGATCTCGGTGCGGGCCGCGCGGAGCCGGCGCAGCGTACGGTCCGCACCGAGGACCTCCAGCGACTCGAACAGCGGCAGACCGACCGAGCGGCCGGTGACGGCGACCCGTACGGGTGCCTGGGCCTTGCCGAGTTTGAGTCCACGCGCGGTACCGACCTGCTCCAGCGCTGCCTTCAACGCGTCGGCGGACCACTCGGGCAGCGCATCGAAGGCGGCGATCGTGGCCTCCAGCAACTCCGTGGAACCCTTCTTCATCGCCTTGGTCCACGCCGCGCCGTCGATGGCCGGCATGTCGAGGAAGAGGAAGTCCACGTTCGCGACGATCTCACTCAGCACCGCGATCCGGGTCTGGGCCAGGGGAGCCACCGCGGCGAACGTGGCCGGGTCGTAGTCGACCGGACGCCAGGGCGGCACGGTGACACCGGTGCCGCTGGGCGCGCCGGGGGTCGGCGGGGTCCCGGTCAGCCACGGCTGGCAGGCGGCGATGAAATCCTCGATCGGCAATGCCCGGATGTACTCGCCGTTGAAGGCGCGTAGCTTCTTCTCGTCGAAGAACGCTGGCGACGGATTCACCGCGTCCAGCCGGAACTCCTGCTCGATCACCGACCAGGGCACGATCTCCCGGTCGTTGCTGGGTGCCCACCCGAGCAGCATCAGGTAGTTGCACATGGCGGCGGAGAGATAGCCCTCGTCGCGGTAGGCCTCCAGAGCCACCTTGTCGCGCCGCTTCGACAGTTTCTGGCGCTTCTCGTTGACCACCACCGGAACATGCGCCCAGATCGGCGGCTTGACCCCGAGCGCATCCCAGAGAAGCTGCTGCTTCGGGGTGTTCGGCAGGTGCTCCTCGGCGCGGATGACGTGGGTGATGCCCTGCGAGATGTCGTCGACGACGTTGGCGAGCAGGAACACCGGGGAGCCGTCGCCACGGGCGATGACGAAGTCCTCGATGAGCTGGTTGTCGAACGTGGGCTCGCCCCGGACCAGGTCGACCACGGTCGTGCTACCGGTGTCGGGGGTGCGGAAGCGCAGGGCGCGACCCGCGCAGGCCTGGAGACCCCGGTCGCGGCAGAACCCGTCGTATCCCCGGTGCTCGCTGCCGGTGCGGGCCTGGACGTCGGCGCGGGCGCAGTCGCAGTAGTACGCCCGCCCGCCCTGGTGCAGCCGCTCGGCGGCGGCCCGGTGCTCACCGGCGTTGGCCGACTGGAAGTACGGGCCCTCGTAGGAGCCACGGCGGATGCCGATCCAGTCCAGCGCGGTGAGGATTCCGTCGATCCACTCCGGGCGGTTGCGCGCGGCGTCGGTGTCCTCCACCCGCAGCACGAACACGCCGCCGTGCTGCTTGGCGAAAATCCAGTTCTGCAGCGCGGAGCGAGCGCCGCCGACGTGGAACATGCCAGTTGGGGAGGGGGCGAAGCGTACGCGTACCGTCACGACCTCCAGCCTACGGTCGTCGGAGCACGCCTCGGCGGTCAGGTCCGGTCCCCGACGCCGGTCGGTGCGCCGACGGGGCCACCAACGTCTGGCCGAATCGCGAAGACTGCACCTTTTGGTATACATCTGATCTACGCTGCGCCTGTCATGAAGGACCGGCAGAGGCAGGCGACACGAATGATCCTCATCGAGCGCAGTGGGCGGGTGGAGGCCCCGATCGACACCGTCTGGCAGGTGGTCGGGCAGGCCGAACTGCTGGCCGACTGGCTCGCGGGCGTCCGGCAGGCCGAAGTCATCGCCGGTGACGTCCGACGGATGCGAGTGCACACCGCCGACGGTGCGGCGGCCGACGCCGAGATCATCGACTTTCAACCGCCCAAGCTCATCGCCTGGCGGGAACGGGCCGCCGGCCCCGGCGTCCGGTCCGAAGCGCGCACCGAGGTCCAGGTCGAGCTCACCCCTGAAGGTGACGGCACCGCCGTGCGGCTGACCATCGTACGGTGGCCGGCCGGCCAGGTCAGTGCCACCTTGCTGCGTCTGGGCAAGCATCGGATCGGAGCCGATCTGGAGACCTCGCTGGGCCGGCTGTCCGAACTCGCCGCCGCCCGGCACGCGGCGGACATCTGTTGAGCGACCGCCGGACCGCAGACCACGACGGGCCCCGGCGGAACACCGCCGGGGCCCGTCGACCGAAGGTCAGGAGTCGCCGCCGGTCTCCCCGACCGGTGCGGCACTGACGTCGTCGATCGCGTACTTCTTGGCGGCTCCGGCCGGGACCTCGGCCGGCACCTCACCGCGTAGCGCCAACTGGCGCAGCGTCGCCACCGCCACCGACTCGGCGTCGACGTGGAAGTGCCGGCGCAGCGCGTGCCGGGTGTCGGACAGGCCGAACCCGTCGGTGCCCAGCGAGGTGTAGTCGCCCGGCACCCAACGGGCGATCAGGTCCGGCACCGCGCGCATCCAGTCGCTGACCGCGACCACCGACGCGGGCGCGTCGGCCAGCGCCGACCGTACGTACGGCACCCGCAGCTCGCCACCCGGGTTGAGCAGGTTGTGTTCCTCGCAGACGACCGCGTCGCGCCGCAACTCCGTCCACGACGTCACCGACCAGACGTCGGCGGCCACCCCCCAGTCCTCAGCGAGCAGCTGCTGGGCCTTGAGCGCCCACTGCATGCCGGTGCCGGAGGCGAGGATCGTCGCCCTGGGTACCGTCGACCCGTCGGTCCGGCTGACCTGCGGTGCCGGCGAGTACCGGTAGAGACCCCTGAGCAGGCCCTCCACGTCGAGCTCGTCGGGCTGCGCCGGTTGCAGAATCGGCTCGTTGTAGAGGGTCAGATAGTAAAAGATGTTTTCCTGTGACTCGCCGTACATCCGGTGCAGGCCGTTCTCCACGATGTGTGCGATCTCGAACGCGAACGCCGGGTCGTAGGCCACCACCGCCGGGTTGGTCGCGGCGATCAGATGCGAGTGCCCGTCCTCGTGCTGCAGACCCTCGCCGTTGAGCGTGGTCCGCCCGGCGGTGGCACCCAGCACGAAGCCGCGGGCCATCTGGTCGGCCGCTGCCCAGAACGCGTCACCGGTGCGCTGGAACCCGAACATCGAGTAGAAGATGTACAGCGGGATCATCGGCTCGTCGTGGGTGGCGTACGCGCTGCCGGCGGCGGTGAACGACGCCACCGAACCGGCCTCGTTGATCCCCTCGTGCAGGATCTGCCCGGCGGTCGACTCCTTGTACGAAAGGAACAGCTCCCGGTCCACCGCCGTGTACTTCTGCCCGTGCGGCGAGTAGATCTTCTGGGTCGGGAACAACGAGTCCATGCCGAAGGTCCGAGCCTCGTCCGGAATGATCGGCACCCACCGCTTGCCGAACTCGCGGTCCTTCATGATGTCCTTGAGTAGCCGGACGAAGGCCATCGTGGTGGCGATCTTCTGCTTGCCTGAGCCCCGCTTGACGTCGCCGAAGCGCTCACTGGCCGGGATGGCCAGCACGCGGGGAGTGGTCCGACGGGTCGGCACGTACCCGCCGAGGGCCTTGCGGCGCTCCTGCAGGTAGGTCATCTCCGGGGAATCGTCGGCCGGGCGCAGGTACGGCGGCAGGTACGGGTTCGCCTCCAGCTGCTCGTCCGGCACGTCCAGGTAGAGCCGGTCCCGGAAGGTCTTCAGGTCGTCCAGGGTCAGCTTCTTCATCTGGTGCGTGGCGTTGCGGCCCTCGAAGTGCTGCCCGAGCGTCCAACCCTTGATCGTCTTGGCCAGGATCACCGTCGGCTGGCCGGTGTGCTCGGTGGCCGCCTTGTAGGCCGCGTACAGCTTGCGGTAGTCGTGCCCACCGCGCTTGAGGTTCCAGATCTCGTCGTCGGTGAGACCCTCGACCATCCTGCGGGTACGCGGATCGCGGCCGAAGAAGTGCTCCCGCACGTATGCTCCGGACTCCGCCTTGTAGGTCTGGTAGTCGCCGTCCGGGGTGGTGTTCATCAGGTTGACCAGCGCGCCGTCGGTGTCGGCGGCGAGCAGCGGGTCCCACTCCCGGCCCCAGACGACCTTGATCACGTTCCAGCCGGCGCCCCGGAAGAACGACTCCAGCTCCTGCATGACCTTGCCGTTGCCGCGGACCGGGCCGTCCAGCCGCTGCAGGTTGCAGTTGATCACGAAGGTGAGGTTGTCCAGCTCCTCTCGGGCGGCCAGCCCGATCGCGCCGAGCGACTCCGGCTCGTCCATCTCACCGTCGCCGAGAAACGCCCACACGTGCTGGTCGGAGGTGTCCTTGATGCCGCGGTGCTGCAGGTAGCGGTTGAACCGGGCCTGGTAGATCGCGTTGATCGCGCCGAGGCCCATCGAGACCGTGGGGAACTCCCAGAAGTCCGGCATCAGTCGTGGGTGCGGGTACGAGGGCAGCCCGCCACCGAGCCCGGCGTGCGACAGCTCCTGCCGGAAGCCGTCGAGGCGCTGCTCCGACAGCCGGCCCTCGACGAAGGCCCGGGCGTACATGCCGGGGGAGGCGTGGCCCTGGAAGTAGATGTGGTCACCGCCGCCGGGGTGCTGCTTGCCGCGGAAGAAGTGGTTCATCCCCACCTCGTACAGCGACGCGGCGCTGGCGTAGGTCGAGATGTGGCCACCGACACCGATCTCCGGCCGCTGCGCGCGGTGCACCAGCACCGCGGCGTTCCACCGGATGTACGCGCGGATCCGCCGCTCGATCATCTCGTCGCCGGGGAACCAGGGCTCGCGCTCCGGCGGGATCGTGTTGATGTAGTCGGTGGTGGTCAGGGGCGGCACCCCGACCTGACGCTCCCGAGCCCGTTCGAGCAGGCGCAGCATGACGTACCGGGCGCGTTTGGCGCCACGTTCGTCGATCACTCCGTCGAGTGACTCGACCCATTCGCTGGTTTCTTCAGGGTCGATGTCCGGAAGCTGGCTCGGCAGGCCGTCGCTGATCACCGGGCGCTTGCGTTCCGTTGCCACAGGCGTTTCCCTCAGTCGTGTGTGGGATAGGTCTCTCGACCATCCTGCCCCCTGGGGGGTGGTTGCGTCACGCGTGGTCGCCATAGAGGCGATCTGAGACACAGATACCAGTCGGTAACTTCAGTGGTGGTCCCGCCGCCACGGCGAGCCCGGGCCGGCAGCCGGCGAGGAGCCGTCAGCCGGCGAGAAAGGAGAAGCGAACCTTCCGTTCGGTGTTGTCACCGTTGGGATCGACCAGGCAGATCGACTGCCAGGTGCCGAGGGCGAGCCGGCCGGCCAGCACCGGCAAGGTGGCGTACGGGGCCACGAACGCCGGCAGTACATGATCGCGGCCGTGCCCCGGCGACCCGTGCCGGTGCTGCCAGCGGTCGTCGGTCGGCAACACCGCGTCCAGCGCGGTCAGCAGGTCGTCGTCGGATCCGGCGCCGGTCTCGATGACCGCGACACCGGCGGTCGCGTGTGGCACGAAGACGTGCAGCAGGCCGTTCCCGCGTCCGGCGACGAAGCGTCCCGCCTCGGCGGTGATGTCCCGGACCGCTGGCCGGGAACCTGTCCGGATCGAGATCAACTCGGAGTCCATGCCGGCCAGTCTGCCAGGTGGCCGAGCGGTGGGTGGCCGCAGCGACCGCTGCGGCCACCCACCGCTCGGCACAGCTCAGACCGCGATGTCGCGCTGGGTGAACCGCCAGGTGCCGGCCGAGACCAGGACGGCCGCGAAACCCACCAGCAGTAGAACGCCGCTCATCTGCACCCCGTCGACCAGCGGATCACCGGCGAGATACCAGTGGAACGGGGAGATGTCGCGGGTCCACGCCAGCGCCTCGACCTGCGGTAGGACGGCGTTGGCCAGGTAGCCGAGGACGGCCACCACGGCACCGACGCCGAGCGCCGTCGCGCGGCTGCCAGTGGCGGCGCCCACCCCGTACGCCAGGGCGGCGAACGCCATACCGAACAGCACCAGGTGCAGACTCATCGCGGCCAGGTCGCCGACCCCGACGGCGGTGAACTCGGCCGGGCCGCGGATCGCGACCAGCGCCAGCCAGAGCAGCGCGCCGGTCAGCGCCAGCCAGACCGCCACAGCGGCGAACCGCTGCAGCGCGGCCTTCGCCCGCCCGACCGGATGAGCCAGCAGTAGGTCCAGCGAGCCGGCCTCCTCGTCACCGGCGATCGACCGCGCCCCGGCGGTGATCCCGAAGACCGCCACCAGCAGCGGGATCAGCAGGCCGAAGACGGCGCTGCCGAGATAACCGGCCGGGCTGGTGACGTCGCTGAAGTTGAACGCCTCCAGCATCCCTTCCGGGTAGGCGGCCATCGCCTCGATCATCTCCGGCGACTGCATCGTCGGCCAGAACGAGGCGTACATGGTGCCGACCGCGGTGATCGCCACCGCCCAGGTCAGCATCGACCGGCTGGTGTCGCGTAGCGCCTTGGTGAACGGGTCAGACAGCAGCATCGCCGGCCTCCTCACGACGGTAGAAGGTGAAGAACAGTTCCTCCAGGTCGGGCTCCTCCGACAGCATGCTGACAACCGTGTGCCGGCTGGCCGCCTTGATCAGCGCGTCGGCCCGGCCGTCGAGCCGGCAGCGCAGTCGTGAGCCGCTCATCACCACGTCGCTGATGCCCGGCACCGCTTCGAACTCGCCGGCCGGGACCGGAGCGTCGAAGACGATCTCGACCTGTCGTACCGCCCGTTCCCGCAGGTCCTCGACCCGCTCGACGGTCACCAACCGGCCGTCGCGGATGATCCCCACCCGGTCAGCGGTGTGTTGCACCTCGCTCATCACGTGCGAGGACATGAAGACGGTCTGCCCGGCGGCTTTCGCCTCGCGGACCATGGCGACGAACTCCTGCTGTAGGAACGGGTCGAGCCCGCTGGTCGGTTCGTCGAGGATGAGCAGTTCGGGGGAGTGCATGAACGCCTGCACCACGCCGACCTTCTGCCGGTTGCCCTTGGACAGCCCCTTGATGCGTCGGCCGAGGTCCAGGTCGAGCCGTTCGGCCAGCTCGGTGATCCGGGCCTTGGGCACCCCACCCCGCAGGTTGCCCAGATACGTCAGCAGTTCGCGGCCGGTCTGCCGTCCGTCGACGATGAAGTCGCCGGCCAGGTATCCGATCCGACGGCGCAGGGCCACTCCGTCGGCGCGGGGGTCGAGCCCCAGCACGCGGGCGCTGCCGCTGGTGGGGCGGATCAGATCCAGCAGCAGCCGGATCGTGGTGGACTTGCCGGCTCCGTTGGGACCGAGGAAGCCGTACACCTCGGCGGTTTCGACCTGCAGGTCCAGACCGGTCAGCCCGCGGTTGCGGCCGTACGTCTTGACGAGTTGCTCTGTACAGATGGCCGGGTCAGCCATCGGACCTCGCCTCCTTCATCTATCTCTGCGGTTCCGACGCTCCGCTTCGAAGCGTTCGACGATCAACGGCTTCTCGCGCTCGATGAACGCGTAGAAGTCGCGCAGGTATACGAGCCGTTCGCTGGTGCGTGCCTGCGGACCACCGGCGAATTCCACGCCCCGGTCCAGGAGCTCAGCCTTTGGACAGGTCGAGGGCTGCGGCGATGTCGCTACCGGTCTGACTCGGTGGGTCGCAGATCAGCAGCCAGCCGAGGATCTTGCCGGCGGCGGGTGGCAGGCCCATCCCGCTGAGCACGACGCCGGCTTCCTTTGCGTAGCCGCGCTCGACGGGTTGGTCATGCATCATGATCGCCTTTGTTTCCGAAGTTCAGAACTTTCCGAACTCATAGTACTCCGCGGGTGCAACCTCGCCCATCCTGGTCGCGCTGGCGGCGCGGCTCCCCTGCCGTTTGTCCGGCTGCCGCGTAGCATCGCGACCATGACCTCCCCGGCCACCTGCGGTGCTGCCGTCTGCCCCGACCCGGGCCAGCGGCCCGCCAGCCGCCCGGTGGCATCACCAGACGAGGGTCGGTAATGCTGTCCGACGTGACCACCCCGCAGGACCTCGACGAACGATTCCGCACCGCGGTCGCCGCGATGGACGAACCGGCCGACCGGCGGGCACCCGAACAGCCGGTCCGCGACGGCACCGTGCTCACCGGGCAGACAGCGCTCGCGCTGTTCGACGCCCAACTCACCAGCCGGCACCTCGACCTGGCCAAACGCTGGCTCCGCAGCTTCGGCGAGGGCTTCCACACCATCGGATCCTCCGGGCACGAAGGAAACGCCGCGCTCGCCGCCGCCGTCCGGGTGACCGATCCGGCGCTGCTGCACTACCGATCCGGTGGCTTCTACTGCGCCCGGCTCAGCCAGGCCGATCTGCCCGCCGGCCACGGCACCGGCGTCGACGACTCGGGCGTCGACGACTCCGGTGCCGACCTCACCGGGTCCGGATCCGACGCGCTGACCGATGCCGCCCGCGACGTACTACGGGGCGCGGTGGCCTCGGCGGCCGATCCCATCACCGGCGGTCGGGGCATGGTCTTCGGCAACGCCGCGATCAACGTCGTACCCACCTCCGGCATGGTCGGCGCACACCTGCCCCGAGCGGTCGGGCTGGCCCTGGGCATCGACCGGATGCGCCGGATCGTCCCGGCGATCCGGCAACGCCAACCGGGACTCACCCGGTCCGCGTCGGCCAGCCGTCCGTACCTCGAACCCCGCCTACCGTGGCCGGACGACGCAATCGTCGTCTGCACCTTCGGCGACGAGGCGATCAACCACGCCGCCGCCACCGCGGCGCTGAACACCGCCGGGTGGGCCGACCACACCGGCCTGAAGGTGCCAGCGTTGTTCGTCTGCGAGGACAACGGCCTTGGGATCAGCATGCGGTCACCGGACGGCTGGGTCGCCGCCGCGCTGCGTAGCCGGCCAGGGCTGCGCTACCTGACCGCCGACGGCTGCGACCTGGGCGAGACGTACGACGTCGCCGCCGAGGCCGCCGCCTGGGTCCGCGAGCACCGTCGGCCGGCGGTGCTGCACCTGTCCACCGTGCGGCTGATGGGACACGCCGGCGCCGATGTCGAAACGGCCTACCGCACCGCCGAGGAGATCGACCGGGACGTCGCCCGCGACCCCCTGGTCGGCACCGCCCGGCTGCTGATCGCCGCCGGACTGGCCAACCCCGACGAGATCATCTCGCGGTACGACGAGATCGGCTGGCAGGTACGCAAGGTCGCTGAGGAAGTGATCGGCGAGCCGAAACTCGACTCCGCCGCCCAGGTCGTGGCGACCACCGCACCCCGGCGCCCGATCCGGGTCGCCCGGGTCGTCACCGACACCGGCGCCCGCGCCGCCGGTGCGGCGGCCACCACCCGCGCCACCACCCTCGGCACCCGGCTGCCCGAGGAACGCGGACCGATGACGCTCGCCCAGACAATCAACGCGGCCCTCGCCGACGCGATGCTGACGTACCCGGCGATGACGGTGTTCGGGGCGGACGTCGCGGCCAAGGGCGGTCTGTACGGCGTCACCGCCGGGCTGCGGGACCGGTTCGGGACCAACCGGGTCTTCGACACCACCGGCGACGGCACCTCCATCCTCGGCCTCACCCTCGGCGCGGGGCTGGCCGGCCAACTTCCGGTCGTCGAGGTGCAGCACCTCACCTACCTGCACAGCGCCGAGGACCAGCTGCGCGGCGAAGCGGCGGCACTGCAGTTCCTCTCCAAGGGCGGCTACCGCAACCCGATGGTGCTGCGGGTGCCCGGCCTGGCCCATCAGGAGAGCCTCGGCGGCCACAGCGAGAACGACAACTCCCTCGCGGTGCTCCGCGACATCCCCGGCCTGGTGGTGGTCATACCGGCACGCGCCGAGGACGCCGCCGGGCTGCTGCGCTCCTGCCTGGCCAGCGCCGCGGTCGACGGCAGCGTCTGTGTCTTCGTCGAGCCGATCGCCGGCTACGAGACCCGGGACCTGCACACCCCGGACGACGGGCAGTGGCTCGCCCCGTACGCGCCGCCCGGCGAGTGGGGCACCGGGCACATACCCGTCGGGCGGGCCCGCAGCTACCCGATCGGCAGCGCCGAGGACCTGACCGTGATCACCTTTGGCAACGGCGTACGGATGTCGCTGCGGGTCGCCGCGCGCCTGGCAATCGAGGGGATCGGCTGCCGCGTCGTCGACCTGCGGTGGCTCGCGCCACTACCGGTCGCCGACATCATCCGGGAGGCGACCGCGACCGGCCGGGTGCTCATCGTCGACGAGACCCGACGCTCCGGCGGAGTCGGCGAAGGAGTGCTGGCGGCCTTGGTCGAAGCCGGCTACGTCGGTGCCGTCGCCCGGATCGCCGCGCTGGACTCCTACATCCCGCTGGGGCCGGCCGCATATCAGGTGCTGGTCGACGAGGATGCCATTACCCAGGGTGCCCGAGCGCTGCTGGCGCGGTAAATTCCGGTGAACTCGGTGCGCCACTTGCGCCGGCCGGCACAACTGTGTGAACTACCCGCTATCGGTGTCTGTTGGATACCGGCAGCTCAAGACGAGGAGGCAAGCAACAGTGAGCGCGACCGCTGGTCAGGCCGCCGACGGCGTACGGAGCCTGGCGGACCGGTTCGGCATCGAGCCGGGCATGGTGGTCATGGAGATCGGTTATGACGACGACGTCGACCAGGATCTCCGCGACGCCCTAGCCGACCGCTGCGGCGAGTTGGTCGACGAAGACACCGACGAGGTCGTCGACGCGGTGCTGCTGTGGTACCGCGAAGGTGACGGCGACCTGTTCGAGTTGCTCGTCGACTCGCTCGGTCCGCTGGCAGACAACGGGGTGGTGTGGCTGCTGACGCCCAAGGCCGGGCGCGAGGGCCACGTCGAGCCGAGCGACATCAGCGAGTCCGCGCCCAGCGCCGGACTGCAGCAGACGTCGACGATAAACGCTGGCAAGGACTGGAGCGCCGCCCGGCTGGTACTACGCCGCGGGGCCAAGGGCAAGAAGTGAGCGGAGGAGCGGAAATGCCCGTCGAGGTCGGCGCGCAGGCGCCGGAGTTCACCCTCAAGGACCAGAACAACCAGGAGGTCCGGCTGGCCGACTACCGTGGGCGGGCGGCAGTGCTGCTGATCTTCTACCCGCTCGCGTTCACCGGGACCTGCCAGGGCGAGCTGCAGGAGATCCGGGACAACCTCGAGGTGTACGTGAACGACGACGTCCAGACGTTGACCGTCAGCGTCGACTCGGTCTACAGCCACAAGATCTGGGCCGAGCAGGAAGGCTTCCAGTTCCCGTTGCTGGCCGACTTCTGGCCGCACGGCGCCGTCGCCCAGGCGTACGGCGTCTTCAACGAGACCGCCGGGATCGCCAACCGGGGGACCTTCGTCATCGACAAGGCAGGCGTGGTCCGGTTCGCCGAGATGAACGGGCCGGGTCAGGCGCGTGACCAGGCGGCCTGGCGTAAGGCGTTGGCCGACCTGGCTGGCTGAATCGCGCCTGACCAGCGGGAGCCCGCCACCGTAGGCGGGCCCCGCAGGTCGGTGGTCACGCTTCCCGGCCCCTGGGAACGCCGTCGCATCGGCCCGACGGCAGCAGGGTAAACTGGCCGCCGCCGGGCCGGCCAGGTTCGTCATGCCCGGGCGCGTAGCTCAGTGGGAGAGCACTCGCCTTACAAGCGAGGGGTCGCAGGTTCGAAACCTGCCGCGCCCACCCATCCCGACCAGCGACGGAGCAGGTTGAGGGTCAGCCAGCCGGCCGGCTGACAGCAACGGTGACAGCAACCGCCTTCACGACAGCCGCCCGTCGAGCTTGCCGAGCGCCTGGCGCATCACGTCGAGGTTCGCATGCGCGTAGATCTTCAACGTGATCTTCACGTCCGCGTGCCGGGCGATGGCCTGGACGACGTGCGGCGGTACGCCCAACTCCATCAGCAGCGAAACGACCGTGTGCCGGAAGTCGTGCAGCCGGACATCCGGTAGCCCTGCCTTGTCCCGCAGCGCGGCAAAGTGCCGGTTCAGGTTGCGCGGCTCCATCGGGGTTCCCCGCTCGGACGGGAAGACCAGGTCGTGATCCTCCCAGACCTCGGCGAGCCGATCCCGCTCCCGTTGCTGATCCTGTTGGTGGTCGAGTAGCACCATCCAGGTCCAATCCGGCAGCGGCAGCACGCTTTCCGAATCCTCCGTCTTGGTGTCCTGCAGATGCAGTTTGCCGCCGGCCCGCTGCACGGTCTGCGCGATGCTGACCGCGCCGTTGTCGAGGTCGAGATCCGACCAGCGGAGCCCGAGCAGCTCCCCGCGTCGGAGTCCCATCGTGGCGGCGACGACGTACAGCGCGTACAAGCGGTGTCCTTCTGCGGCGGCGAGCAACGTCCGTGCCTGTTCCACCGACAGTCCCTTGCCGACCTTGTATCGCGGCGACGGCACGCGGACCAGCTTGGCGACGTTGCGGGAGACGAGTTCTTCCCGCATCGCGTGCTGCAGCGCGTTTCGCAGTACGGCGTGCACGAACTGAATCTGACGCGCGCTCGGGTAGTGCGCGCAGCAGCGACCGGCAGAGCAGCACTGTCGATCAGCCGGCCGGTTCTTGTCGGTCCCGGCCGTGCAGCACAGGCACTTGCGCCGGAACTCGTCGAGGAACGTGCGCACGTGTTGCACCTGGAGCCCATCGACACGCTTGGTGCCGAGCGCGGGGATGAGGTGCAGCCGGACGGCGCTTTCGTAGCCTCGGGCGGTGGTCGGCTTGAGGTCGGCGACGTACCCGGCGAGCCAGTACGGCAGGTAATCGGCGAGCTTCCACGCCCGGTCCGGGATCGGGATGCCCTGGCGAGACTGAGCCTTGAGCGCTGTCAGCTTGTCGTGGGTCTCCTGCCAGGTCGCGCCGTAGACGGCTTTGCGCTTGCGGGTGCCGTCGGTGGTGAGGACGTACGCCTGACCGACCCACCGGCCATCGCTGGCCCGCTGGTAGATCGAGCCTTCACCGTTGGGGTTGCGGCGAGGGCCGTTGGATCGGTTGCTTCGGTTGCCGGTGGCCATCAGGCTGCCTCCTGGGACAGTAGGTCGATAACTTCGTCGATGGCGGCGGTCGGGATCAATCGGCGGCTTCCGACTTTGAGCGACCGAAGCCGGCCGGACCGGATCAGGTCGTAGACCAGCGATCGGCCGATGCCGAGTTCATGCGCGGCCTCCTCGACGCGCAGGACACGGGGACGGGCGGCGGGGGTGGCTTCCAACGTGTTCCTCTCCCTGCGGCTGACTGGACGGCGCTCACCCGACGGCGAGGCGGGGCCGGTACGGTGAGCGGCTTCTTCGACGGCGGGGCACATGCGATCTGCGCGGTTCACGCTTCTCCCCGGTGGCGCGTGGCGGTGGGTGTCGAGAGGTTCGGCCCGGTGCGGCGCGGCAGGGTCGCTGGCCGGTCCGGCGGGGGTGTTTGGCCGTGGACAGAACTGACAGAACTGACAGAACCTCGGTCGGCAGGGGGTTGTGTCAGTTGTGTCAGTTCTGTCCGGGGCATTAGGCGGTCCGCCGGACGCCGTCGGGTAGGGCGTGGACGGTGGCGGTTGGTTGCCCGTGTACGTCGGGATGAACCAGGTAGGACGGCGACGGGGGTCGGCCACCGGCCCGTGCGCGGGGTTGCTCAAGCTGGCGGATGTAGCCGTGCGTTTCGAGTAGGGACAGGGCGGGGTCGAGGTCGGCGACGGTGGGCAGTTGGCTGCTGCGGACCGCGCGGAACAACTCCCGTTTCGTGAAGGCGGTCGTGGTGGTGCGTTCGATCCAGGTGAGGACGTGGCGGGCGTGTCGGCTGGTCCGGTCGGCTCCCATGTCGTCGAACGCGGCCAGGGCGTGCGCGGCGTAGTAGTCGCCGATCAGTGCGGCCCGGTCGATGGTGTCGGCCTGGACGGGCTTGCCCCATCCGTCGCGCAGGTGTTCGGCGAGGTGGATCAGTCCGGCGATCCGCACGACCGCGCCGGTGTACTTGCTGCCCCAGTCGATGACGTGTGACCACGCGCCACCGGGAGCCAAACGCGGCTCTACCGCCCGTTCGATGTCCATGACGCGGTCGTTGGCGTCGGGGGTGAGCGGCAACACGGCGGGGTCGGTCCACTCGGCGAGGGACATGACCATCGTCGCGAGGTTCGCCGCGTAGGTTGCCGCGACCGGCTCAGGGACCGGGTCGGCTCCGATCCGGCGTCGTCCGACGGTGTTCTCCGGCAGGGAGAACAGGATGCGCGCCAGCAACCCCTTGCCGCGGAATCCGGGCATGTCCGCGATGTCGCGCAGGACGTCGGGTTGCACGGCCAGACCGAGTGTCAGCGCCGGGTGTTCGACGTGTTCCGGCGCACGGGACCGGCGGTTGACGCGCAGCATGTCCCCGGCGTGGCCCTTGAGGAAGACTTCGAGGTTGGGGGTTCCGGAGTAGCGGCCGGCGATGGTGGCGAAGATGCCGCCTTCCGGCGACAGCACGGCCAGGCGTCCGCCCTGCTCGGCGAGCAGGGATGCGGCTTCCTCACTGGTGACGTCGTCCGCGACCAGCTGTGGCAGCGCGGGGACGGTGATGGTGTCGGCGTTCATCGCGGCGGCGGTCGCCTCAGCCAAGAGGGTGTCACGGCCGGACGCGTCCGCGTTCGCAGCGGCGATCGCGGTCCGCTCAGCCGTCTTCCCCGCCACCCGTGCGGCCAACTCGGCTTCCACGATCGCCGGTCGGGTCCGCTCCACCAACGCCTTCTCAGCGGCCAACAACGGCCCGGTGATCGCCGCGAACACCGCCGACTTGCGGGAACCGGGCGGCAACACCACGACCGTGAACAGGTTGACCGGTTCCCGCCACGACCCGCGTACCTCCACCTCGGCCCGGCCACCGGCAGCCGTCGACAAAGCGGCCAGGGCGATGCAGCCGGGCAGGTCGACCGGGGTCTGAGTGAACTCGGCAACCCCGTAGACCATGTCGGCGACCCAGGCGGGCAGCATCTCGGCGGGGAACGCGGGCAGGTGGCGGCGGTCGCCGAGCGGAATCAACGGTGCCCAACCGCCCGCGTCGGCCTGGTCAAGCAGGGCACGGCCGGTCGCGACCACGTCGGCGACGTCCGCGCCGGATGCGGCGAGGCTGGTCAGTCGCTCGCCCAGGTCGACGACCCGGCGGCGGGCGGCATGGTCGGCGACGATCCGCGCGTAGTGTCCGGCGTTGCCGGCGGCGGGAACGCCCTGCATGAGCGTGTGCAGGTAGGGGGCACCGCCGACCTTGCCCAACTCGCCAGTCTCGGCGAGATGCGCCGTGAGGGTGATGGGGTCGGTGGCCTGGCCGGTGGCGTGCACGGCGGTCAACGCCTGCCAGATGATCCCGTGGGCCGGTCGGTGGAAGTCGTCCGGACCGAGCAGGGCGACCAGGTCGGCCATGACCGGCGGGGCGACCAGCGCCGCGCCGATCACAGCCCGTTCCGCGTTGTGGTCGTGGGTGGACTGTCGACTCATACGGCGTTCCTCCTTCTCTGGTGTCGGTGGATGGGGGTTAGGCGGCGGGACGGTGACCGCGTGGCCGGGGGCGGGGTCGGCCGGCGGCGGCGGTCCGGGTGATCAGGTCGTCCAGGTCGGCGAGCAGGACCGCCAGTTGTCGGCGGGCGGCGGGGTCGGCGTCGGCCAGGGCGACCCGTACGCGGATTTCGGCCTGGTCGTGTCCGTCGCCGGTGCGGATGCGGGTGAGGACGGCGCGGGCGTGGCCTGGCAGGTCGACGATCATCGAGGGGGAGCGGTGTCCGTCGTGTCCGCAGCGGTGGTCACGGGCGCACCAGTCGGTGTGTTCCCCGTGCGGGTGCCGGCGGCGGTTCATCGACTGGTGCCGTTGCGGTGTTCGCGGCGGATCTCGTTCCACACGTGCCGGCCGATGCGGATACGGCGTCCGGTGCCGTCGCACCGGTAGCAGAGGCGGAACGCTTTGCCGTACGGGGCGCGGCGTTTCCCGGTGCCGTGGCAGCGTCGGCAGGGTCCGAACGGCCAGATCGCGCAGGTGACCAGGTAACCGAAAGTGACCAGGGTCAGGAGGGGGCAGAGCAGGCTAGCGAGGGTGGCGTACGGGTCCACGGGGTGCCTCCACGGGCGGTTTTCGGGCGTGCGGGGGTAGGGGCGCTAGGCGGCTAGCGTCCTGGCAGGGGTTTGTTTCGGGGGCTAGCGGTGCCGCTAGGTCTAGCGGGTGTCGCCGATAGACCTAGCGGCCCGCGAGCGGCTATCCCGCCTTCCGGCGTTGATCACGCTTGGTTACGGCGGTGGTGATGTCGTCGCGGAGGATGCCCTTACGGTTGGCGCGTTCCCCGGTGACCGGGTCGGTGCCCCACACCTGCCGGCCGACCGTGACCCCGTACGGCTTGAGCGCCGGGGCGAGGTTCCCGGTCTCCCACCCGCCGTAGACGTCCGGGCGCAGCTCTGCCAGCCGGGCGACGACGGTCTCTGACCACACCTTCGCTTCGCCCTTGGGGACGACGGTGAGGATGTCGTCCAACAGGGTGTCTCCCGTCCGGGCGACGGCTTCCGGGGCGTCGCCGATGGCGTGGCCGGTCAGGGTGCCGGCCCGCTCCCGCAGCTCCCGCGCACGGGTCACCACCTTTTCGACGTCGGCCATCTCGGCGAGGTTGGTCCGCACGGTCACGGCCTCGTCGACGGAGCCGGAGTCGTCCGCGCCGAGCAGGATGCCGACGCCCTTGTGTCCGCGTTGGAACCGCGACGAGTCGTAGCCGGCGGTGTACGACCCGGCACCCAACACGGCTTCCGACGACTGCCACGTCATCGTCTTGAGGGCGAAGCGGGTGCCGATGTTGTCGCGCAGGTCGGTCGGTACCGCTTTGCCGTCGGGCTTCTGCGTGGCGAGCAGGATCATGATGCCGACCGAGGGGCCGACCTTGCACAGCTCGGTCAGCAGCGACACGATCTCGTCGCCGTGCACGGGGTGGGCGGAGTAGCGCTGAAACTCGTCCACCGCGACCAGGATCGGCCACAACTTCAACGACCGCTTCTCGGCGATGGTCCGGGTGACCTTCGATTCGGGGCACAGGTCGGCGGGCAGGGTGGCGATGGTGTCGTAGCGGCGGTTCATGTCGGCGACCAGGCCGCGTAGGTCGTCGACCAGGGCGGACACGACGTCGTCGCGGACGCCGTAGCCGGTGCGGTGGGCGATCCGTTCGAACGGTCGCCAGTCCTGCCCGCCCTTGCCGTCGTAGATGTGCAGCTCAACGATCGGATCCAACGCCGCCGCGAGCACCGGCAGGCGTGCGGCGAACGTCTTACCCATACGCGGAATCGCACCGACCAGCAGGGACGTGAACATGAGCAGCAGCGGCACCGGACGTCCGCGCTGGTCCTGCCCGAACGGGAACGGCTCGAAGATGTCCACGCCGCCCTTCGTGATGAGAGGCCACGCACCGGACCCCTTCGCGTACGGGTCCTCATCGGCCACCCACAGGGCGAGACGGCGGGCCGATCCGGCGGTGCCGCGTACCCGCTCCGGCCACACCTGCACCTCATCGAGGTCGAGACCGGCGGCAAGCTGGTCACGCTTCTTGATCGCCTTGTCAGCGTTCGTCCAGAACGGCAGATCGATCACCGCCCGCCAACCGGGTCCGTCGCGCATGATCGGGGCGGGGAAGGTGATCAGGTCGTCCGGCTTGCACAACCCAGCCGCGAGGAACGCACGGGTGACCACGTCGGCGGACAGCTTCCGCACACGCGGACTGACAGCGGCCACGTCCAACAGCGGCTTGTCCTTCGGCGTACCGGCCACACCGAACAGCGCCACGACACCGGCGAGGATCGCCCACCGCTGCCACGACCCGGCCAGGGCCATCAACGTGAGCACGGTCGGCACACCGAGCAGCAGGATCGCGGTCAGGACCAGACCGCGCCACCGGACCCGTACGTCACGCTGCCGCGACAGCTTCAAGTACAGTTCGGCGTTTTCCTGCCGGACCACGGCCAGCCGCACGGGGATACCCTCGGCGTCGGTCACCCACCGCACCGTGTGACCGAGCAGTCGGGCCACGCCGAACGGTGCACGCCATGCCAGCCGCGCGCCGTACTTCGGCGACCGGGACAGGTGATACATGCTGACGTGCGTGTAGTGCCCTGCCGTCCACCGGACCGCGTTGGCCAACTCCGAGCGGGAGCGGAGCCAGGCGGGGATGATCGGCCGACGCTCCGCACCCACCACACCAGCCAGCCGGGACCGGCCACCGTGCGGGGTAGCGGGTGAGTCGACCGGGACCGGGGCGTCGTCGTCGCGGTCGTCGCTCTCGTCGTCGATGTCGACCGCGAACGAGCCGACGGGGTTGGTCTTGCGGCGGCGGGCGGTCAGGTCGACCACATCCGCACTGCCGTCGGTGGTGAGGTCGGCTTCCGCTGCCTGCCAGTCGTAACCGTCGTCAGGGGTGGGCATGGGGGTTGCCTCCAACAGAAGAACCAGGGGGAACGTGCGAGGTTGAGGGGCCGATGGCGTGCCGGCGGGTATGTCGTCCGGCCACGCCACCGGCACACGGGCGGTCAGGCCGGACCGGGGTCGACGCCGGTCGCGTCGGCGGGGCAGGTCGGTAGGTGGTTGACCAGCGCGGCCAGGGCGGGAGCCATACCGTCGACCTGGCGGTAGAGGGTGCAGCCCTGGCAGCGGACGAACAGCCGGCCGCGCCCGTCACGCTCCACCCACGCCTTCGCCCCGGCCGGGGTGTGCTGGATACGCGACACGATTTCCGTGGACGGCAACTCGTCCGGCGAAGCCGTGGATGCCACGATGAGAGTCCTTCCCGAAGCGATTTGCTGAGGGTCGAAGGGCCGGCGGCGCGGCGAAGGTTCCTAGGCCATGGGCCGCGCCGCCGGGCAAAGTCACGGCTCCCGCTGCTGGCGGTCGGTGTGCAGCAGGTGAGCCAGAGCGGCGCCCATACCGAGCACGGCCACCGGCAGACAGGCGACAACGGTGGTGATCCACCACGGGGCGGCGGTGATGCCGGCGGACTCCATCAGGTGATACGCCACCTGACCGGCCGCACCCAGAACGAGGGAGCCGATCGCGGACCAGGCGGCGAACCGCCGTGCGCGTGGCGGAACCCCGTCGGGTGCGAGCCACGCCCGCAGCGCGTACGCGGCATACGCCTCAACGCCGATCGGCAACGTGATCGCCGTGTTCACCGCCAAGCTGTCCCAGATGCCCGGTAGCGGGTGCACCACACCGAACCCGGTCAGCTCACCCAGGCCCACCCAGCCGGACCAGATCGCCACGAACGCGGGAGCGGCCAGCAACAGCAGCACCCACGACCGCACCGGCGACCGGACCGGCCGGGGCGCGCTGGTCGTGATCTTCGGGTCCGGGTGTCCGTCCACCGCCACCGGCGAAGACACCTCGGCGTCCGTGTCGGCGACCGGCGTCGGCAGGTCCGCCCCGGACCCGGCCGACGGCTCGTCGGACGGGGCGACCGGCAACGGGTCCGCCGACGCATCCGCCGACCCTGGCGACGGCTCCGGCGACGGGTCGACCGGGGCCGGTGCGTCGACCTCGGCGGTCTGGTCGTCGGTGGTGTCGCGGACCAGGTGCAGTCCCCGGTGCCCGCCGGTGGACTCGGCGTGTCCCGCGTCCTGGGCCTGCTGTTCCTGGTTCAGGGCTTCCCGAAGGGCGGTCGCCTTGGGCGAACCCACCCGCAGTTCCCTCATGAGCAGGTTCCGCGACGGAACCTGACCGAGGCGGGCGGCGATCGCACGGGCGGCGGGCAACAGCTCCTGCACCGGGCGGGGGTACATGCTCGCGGGCGTCGTCATCAGGCCACCGCCTTGCGTACCCGCAGAGCGGTCACGGCCTGGACGTCGCCCAGGGCGGCGGCTTCCCGCATCACCCGCTGCTCAGCACGCCGCACCCGACGGCGATCAAGCAACGACGGCCCGCCCTCGGCGTACAGCGCGGTGATCTCCGCGTCCAGCAACGCCAACTCGGCCTCAATCAACGGCCACTCACGTTCGATCGCCACCAGATCGGCGGCGGTGGGACCGACCTCGGTCGGGTCCGGGACAGGTGGTGCCTGCATGTCGCGTTCCTCCACAAGACACAGCGATGACCTCTACAGACCTGTTCGGCCTGGCCGGTCGGCGTGACCAGCGACATGAAGCTAACAACTGATATGGAGCCAGGTCAACTGTTAGGGGTGCATGAAGATCAAACTTGGCCCCTGACCTGCGGCGATGGGCATACCATCTGTTAGGCAACTGGTAGGCTTCCCTGGACAGACGCGGACAGACGCCCGACGCGAGAGGACCCCATGACATCCCCTCAGCCCCGACTCAGCCGACCAGACTCCCTGCACCAACAGGTGGCCCGGAACCTGCGCAACGAGATCGAAGCGGGCGTCCTCCGTGACGGCGACACCCTGCCGTCCACCCGCGAACTCGCCGAACGCTGGGACGTCAGCGTGTTCACGATCTCCGAAGCGATGAAGATCCTCGGCGACGAAGGGCTCATCGTCAGCAAGTCCCGATCGAAGCGGATCGTGAACGCCCCCAACCAGACACGCGGCGGTGACATCCGCCTACGTACCCCACGGGTCGTGATGATCGGCGGCTACGCAGGCAGCGGGAAGACCGAACTCGGCCGCATCCTCGCCCGGGAAACCGGCTGGCCCATGCTCGACAAGGACACCATCACCCGCCCCGTCGTCGAAGCCGCGTTGGAACTCCTCGGCCTGTCACCCCACGACCGCGAGTCAGACGACTACTTCACCAAGGTCCGGCCACGCGAGTACGAATCCCTCATCGCGGTAGCCCATGAGAACGTCGCCTGCGGCAACAGCGCCATCGTCACCGCCCCGTTCATCCGCGAGTTCACCGACACCGCGTGGGTCGACCGCATCCAGGCCAGCCACACCGCCATGAACGCCCAAACCCTGTTCGTGTGGGTGTACTGCGACGCCGACACCATGCACACCTACATCCGCCACCGGGGCGCGGCCCGCGACGCCGCCAAACTCGCCAACTGGCCCGCCTACCTCGACACCGTCAACTTCGACATGCGCCCGACCGCACCCCACACGGTCATCGACAACTGCGCGTCCAGCGTCCCCCTGCAGAAGCAGGCGAAAGAGCTGCTGTCGGCGATCCTGGCCGCGCCGGCGGCAACCGCATGAGACGGGGTGTCATCCTCTACGGCCCGCCAGCGGCCGGCAAGGACACCGTCACCGCACGGCTTGCCGCCATCGACCCCGCCTACCAGCTGTTCGCCAGACTCAAAACCGGCAGGGGACGGACCAGCGGCTACCGCATGACCACCCCCGACCACCTTGACGCCCTGGACCAGGCCGGCGACATCATCTGGCGCAACCAGCGGTACGGGGCCACCTACGTCATCGACCGCCACGGCCTGGACCAGGCGCTCACCACCGGCATCCCCGTCCTGCACATGGGCCAACCCGACGGCATCACCGCCGTCACCGACGCCACCCCAACGGCCCGGTGGCTGGTCGTCTACCTGTGGTGCCCCCGCGACATCGCCGCACACCGCATCGCCGAACGCGCCACCGGCGACACCGCCGAGCGGCTCACGGCGTGGGACCAGACACCACCCGTCGACGCGGACCTGACCATCGATACCGCCATCACCGACCCGCAGGAGGCAGCCCACACCATCCATCACGCCATGAGCGCACTCACGGACACCAGAACGGGCTAGTCCTCGTCCGGCTCATCCAGATGCGGCCGGAACTTCTTGATCCACGCTTCCACGTCCGCGATACGCCACACAGAACCCATAGCCAGACGGTCATACGGCTCCGGGAAATCCGGACGTCGGATGAGCTGCTGTACCCGCTGACGGGACACCCGGAGCCGCTCTTGCAGCTCCTGTGGCCCGTACAGGTGGCGACCCATGCCCGCACACTATTCAAACGCCAACTAGTCAAACCGCCACTTGGCAAACCGCTACTGGCATATTGACAAGGGGCTAGTCACACCGACACCCTTGAAGCCGTGACGACACCACCGAACCAATCACCCGTCCACCACCGCCAACCCCCCAAAACCCACACACCACTACGCCCACTCTGGCTCTGCCGCACCTGCGCCCACCCCTGGCCCTGCGGACAAGCCCGACTCGACCTCATCAACCAATTCCGCGACAACCCCGCAGCACTCCCCACCTTCATGGGCGTCATGCTCCACCTCGCCATCCGAGACATCACCAAACTCGACCCCAACGCCGTTACCGACCCGGAAGACCTCAACCAACGCTTCGTACGCTGGACCCACCCGTAAGACGAGCGGTACTCGAACATTTCCGAGCCAGCCCGGTCAACCGGACCAACATTCGACGGTTCACCGAAGTACGTCACAGCTCCCAGCAAGGGCGACAAGAACCGCTCAATCTCTACGGAGGAATCGTGCTCGGGAAATGGTTCCAGCGTCCACACCTGGCAATCGACGTGGTGCACCCGGCGCAGGAACGGGAACACCCTGCCAGTGAAATCCCACGGGTCAACCCGCGACCGGCCAACCGGAACGAGCAGGCCGAACAGCGAAGCGGTAACACGGATCGCCAACCACTGCCGTGACAACGACCAAGCAAGGGCAGGCGGCGACGCCGATACCGGTCGGCCGTCGGGTGGCCCAATGGCGCATGCGACGCAGAATGACACAGCAAGTCTTCGCTGACCGCATCGGAAAATCAAAAAGCTGGGTCGACAAAGTCGAACGCGGCATACGGAAACTCGACAAGGTCTCCGTCATCCAGCACATCGCCGAAGTACTCCAAGTCGACCCAGCGGAATTACTCGATGGGCAGGAAACATCTCTGGCCAGCGGCAACGCGGTCGATGGCCTGGAGAAACTGAAAGCAGCATTAGCCTGCCACGCTATATTCAATGGTCAGACAGACGTCCTGCGTCTGCCGAAACTCGAAGAGATCCGGCGGCAGATAGAACACGCCTGGCTGACATATGGGCACGGTAAATACCCTCAGCTCGTGCGTGTTCTTCCAAATCTACTGAAAAATGTCCAGCAGCTACACACGCTGCGACCGGAATCGGGAACTGGGCCGGTGATCCAGGCGTACAGGCTCGCTTCAACGGTGCTGGTGAAACTCGAAGAAGCACATCTAGCATGGATCGCTGCGGACCGAGCAGTCATCGTAGCCGGGAACGATCGCCTACTCGCCGCAACCGCAGCACTGAGCCTCACGCAAGCACTGCGTGCCCTACACCAGAACAGGCTAGCGCTCGCAACCTCTCTCGCAGCCGCACACCACATCACGCAACCGCCAGAACGCACCGGAACAACCGAACAGAAGTCTGTGCACGGAGCGTTGCTGCTACAAGCAGCGTTAGCCGCAGCCAGCAACGGTGACCCTGCCACCGTGCGGGAGTTGCTGCGGCAAGCATCCGGTCTTGCCCGCCAAGTCAAGAACAACGAGACAGATCAGGGTCATAGATTCGGCCCTGCTGCCGTCGAGCTCACTCAGATCATCACACAGGCAAGCCTTGGTGATGCACGCCAGGCGCTTGCGCAACATGAGAAGGCGATACAAAGCGGGCAGTGGCTGCATCTGCCCGCCGAACACAGAGCCGCGTACCTCCTCGACATCACACGGACCTACCTACAGACCGGAAATATGATTGCGGCCGGACGCAGCCTGGCGGAGGCGCATCGGACCGCACCAGCCGAAATCTACTACACCCCATCCGCGCGCGCACTGGCTGCCGAAGTCTCCCGGGCAAGTACGGAACATGCAGGATTAAGCAATTTCACTACGACAGTCACGGCGACGTGATGAATCAGGGGATTCCGGCAGAAAAGTACTGATTCTTCCATGAGTCCACTCTTCAAGGAAGGAAATTGCGGAATCACTCTGTCCATCTTGATGTAAGCGCCCCAGAAGGTCTGATCGAGGCCTGTCGGCTCCTGTTCGTGCATCGATTAAAAGACTGAGAGTAGGGCGGCGTCCGGTTCTCGAGGAAACCGGGGCAGCGGAACCATCGAACTTTCCTTCAGCAAGAATAGCCTCCGCGATGGGTAGCATCGTAAAGATGCAGGATGCGGTGTAGACTGTCGGATTGCCGGAGTCGCGAGGACGTCGCTTCGGGCCAGATGACATAGCCGATATTAGCTGCGCTGCCCCTGGGTCATCCGCGAGTAACCAGGGTCGAGGAAGCGCAATGAGCGGGTTAATAATCTCCTCCATCAGGTTGTCGATGTGGCTGTCTCGCCAACCGTCGGTATGTCCTGTCCACCACCGGAACAAGACAGGGGCCCTATGATTTCTGCCCGCAATTTCGTGGACTACAAGAACTTTAAAGCCGAACCGGGACACTACTTCGACGGCTGGAGATGCTCCGGTTGTCGCCAGCAAGGCAGGAATCCATAGATGCATAAATTCGGCGGCTCGGAACTCAGATTGAAACCGCCCGAAGACCTCCTTGCTTTGACGATCCCAGAAATTGTCAATCGCGCTCGAATGCGGATCATCCAAGTGGCCCAAGAATGCTGCTGTCATCAGGGATACTTCGTCGCCTGGATTTCTACTAAGTCGCTCCTTTAGCGATTCCTCGATTCCTCGACTTATTGCGTCCCTATTCTCGGATGAGCTGGCCCTAAGGCCAGCCCACGGAGATACGTACAGGCGCCATGGCCTCCTCTGGCCCTTGGTGCCCTCCTTCTTTTGGAGATCTACCATCTCTTGGAGATCCACCACGGTGCTAGCAATCCGACTTGCTACTGCGGGACGGGGGACGATAAAGGCGAGTGCTCGGGTCGCAAACGACAGCATGCTGATTTTCTTCGTCTGGTTATGGGTCGATTGTAGACAGTCCATCAAGCTGTCTAGGAAGTCATCGCTACCGTCTTCGACGAATTGTCCGAGAATCTGTAAGGCTAGCTGGGCGACCATATCCCACTCTTGATTTGCAATCCTTTCTTGTAATACGCCTAAAAGACGTTCGGCTGAGGTGTTAAGTCGCACGAGTTGGTTAGCCGCGAAGAACTCAAGGAACGTCCGATGCGTGAACCCATACAGCTCTTGATGGATGTTGCTGCCAATGTCAGTAAGCACCCAGGCGCGGCCGGTACAGAATTCTATAAACTGAACTGCCGCATTCTCTGCCTCGGCTTCCTCGGCGAATCTTTTTTTGTGCAGGTATTTTGTCATAAATTCCGTCAGTGTCTCGCGTGACACCCCTTTCTCGAAGTTTGGACCTGATAGCATCCAGAGAGCGAGAGCGTCGAGCGCGCGACGTACATGCGCATCAAAAGGGAGGGGGGAGACTATTCCGCGCTGTTTATCCCAGCGTTCGAATAGCAGCTCGGCGCATTTGCGATACACCTCCGGTCGGTTGGTGGGGATGTAGTGCTCGCTCGAGTAGATCCCACACATCAACGACAGCATCAACGGGTTCGTGCGAAGATCGGCTACGTATTCGCTGTCGGCAATAAAAGCTTTGGCAAGTTCGATGCGGCGCGTTCTTTCTATTGATTCGTCAAGGGCGAACCATTTCTTGGCATACTCGGTAACTTGTTGAAAGTTCAGGGGTGCCAGGTTGTAGGACTGGAATATCCGCTCATCGAGAGGTGCTTGATCGTATCCGACCTCGCGCGTCGTCACAAGAATTGATGCGGTTGGATAAAGATTAGCAAAGTTCTCGACGCTTGTCACGAGCTGCTTGCGTACAGACAGGTCCACCAACTCGTCAAGGCCGTCAAAAATGACGTAGGCGCGACCGTTGAGTAACAGATATTCAATTGCTCCGGATGGTGGCTCGATGTTGTAAGGGGATCGACAGAGATCCTCTAGGTACGAGACGATCGTCCTTTTCTCGCTCTTGAGGGATTCGCTGTACTCTCGAAGCACTACCAACAGTGGTGTGGTTGGCAGGTTCCGGCTCGCCGTTCTCCTTGCGATGTCGTAGGTGAACTTGAGTGCTAATGTGGATTTTCCGCCACCCGGGTTTCCCAGAATCACGGTTCTTGGCTGGGAAAGCAATACATCTTCAAGCTCCCTTGGCTCTTCGTCATCATCTTCCTGCTTGGCCCGGTTCAGGAGCGGTTCGACAAATAGCTTGCGGTAGGAAACCCTTCGAGTGGTCCCGGCATGGGGCAACTTCATGCTCCCGTGCGTCGATTTGACTTGCTCGCGTAGGTTCTGTTCGAATGTGTGGATGTCACGAAGTGATCCTATGGTTCGAAGCAATTCGGTATTGCGGATCGAAGCGTTAGCTGCCGCAATTGAGGCGGCAACTGCGAGCGCCTGTAGTTCCACGGCCCCGGCGTTGTTCCGGCTTGAGAGGTTCTGTCCGTGTTGAGAACTGGACACGAGGCGAGTTGCGG